>NZ_NOLK01000139.1:0-21602 GCF_002245985.1 Nostoc sp. 'Peltigera membranacea cyanobiont' 232 | reverse complement strand
CCTTCTGCCCTCTGCCTCCTGCCTTCTGCCTTAAAGCGCGTAACCTTTCATCATCACCAAAAGTTGCCAATAACCCATAATTTTGCCGAAGTTAATTGGAAGTATAGGTTTGCCATTCCGGCAATATTATCCTTCCACCGACAATCGGCTTGTTTGCAGTTTCATCCCCCGATGTTTGCAGTTCGCTACATTTAATGAGGATGCTTGTCGCATCCGTAAAGAGAACTCCCCAGAGAATTTTGCTCTACTCAAGCGATGGAGTATAAATTTGCTCAATAAAGAAACAAATTATAAACGTAGTATTCGTCAAAAAGCAAAGCGAGCCAGCATGGATGAAAAGTATATGCTTAAAGTTTTACAAGCTTCGATTCCTCTACACTCTAACTCATCTCAAGTATAAATTTTCTTGCGTTTACCCTGAAAGTAAAACCTGCAAAAATCGCTCTCCTAGAACCCCTAAACAGTTACATTTTTGAGAGTGCATAAAAAATCAAAGCAGTCGTAAGGAGTTGATGAAGGGGTAAGAAAAAAAATCTCAATTCCCAGCAGGTCAAAAAGCTATGGAGCATGTCCTGTCTGCGTTCTAGCTTTCATGTCACCCCCTCAGAATCCTTGGCGCAGAGCGCCAAACTTTGATTCAAGTCACAGGAATTATGGAATGGAAGGATAACTTGATATGGTACACAGATGGCAACCAGCTTTCGACCCCCAGGCAGCGCAACCTAAAGACAATCTGAAAACCCACGCGGTTCACATTGCATTGCTGCCACAGGGGACACTAGGTGCGGTCATATACTTCTCTGGCAACCGTTGGGATGGCACCAATCATAACACTGGCAATGTGGATCACACGGCGCTGCTGGATTACCAAAGCCGCATTGCAACGCGGCCTGGTTCGCCCACTGGACCCGGTGGGCTGGCACCCAACAAATACCTTGATGTATTCTGCAGTGGTCACGCATTGCTGGCTGACGGCCGACTACTGGTGGGCGGCGGCACCAGTATTATGGGCATTACTGATCCGTCTAACCCTCACACCGGTCATTGGGGCGGACTGCGCGAGAGTTTCGCCTTCGATCCAGCAGCAATTCCGTCCTGGCAAGCCTTGTCCCTGATGAATGCCTCGCCGCTGCCAGGGGCAAATGGAAAGGGCGGCGGACGGTGGTACCCAAGCTTAGTGACACTGGCCGATGGCTCGGTACTTGCGCTTTGTGGTCATCCGCGTGTCTACCCTCAGAACTACGATGAGGCCAATGAAAGTCAGTATCCGCCAACCGAGGACGATCCGCGTCACGACAACAACTCACCCGATCGCTATTTCCCGTGCAGCAACTCCTGGGCACTGTTGAGTCCCGGTGGGCTTGGCGAGGGTTTTCTGCACGACTACGCGGTGTTCTATCCACGTGTACACGTGCTGCCTGACGGCAAATTGCTCATTGTGCAGCCGCTGTATACGACTCCTGCCAATGGTTCTATCGATCCAACAGGCACCTGGGCAGGAAAGAGTATCGTTTATGACGTCGATGGACAGACTATTACTGCCGGCTTCGATGGTCCGCAATTAATTGAGTCTGACTACCGCAACCCTGGCTATGCAGCACAGCCAACAACCTCGGTACTGCTGCCGTTGCTGCCGGAAAATGAATATCACGTCGATGTATTACTGTGCGGTGGGGTGAAGACGTTACGTACGTCGTTCATGCCAGGTGCCGAAGCTAGCGCACACTGGACTGAGACTACACCGCGCCAAGCGTTCTTTAATCAGGGTGGGACAATGGTTGTGCCGCCACGCACCAACGCGGTCGCCATCCTGCTGCCGACTGGAGACGTGTTCGTTTCGGGAGGTACGAACGCCTGGAAAAACTTGCCGCCCAATGACCCGACGTTCGATCAGCTCTTCGCGGTACTGGCACCTGAAATCTATAATCATACGACTGGCACCTGGACTGCCTTGACCGACGCGCCCGCATCAGTCCCACGTGGCTACCATTCCTCTGCACTACTGATGCTGGACGGGCGTGTCCTGACTGCCGGGTCCGAGAAGAACAATATATTTGGGGCGGCCAGTGCCGAATACCGGATGGAGGTTTTTGAACCGGATTATATCAGTGTGCCTAATCGGGTAACAATTACGCACACGCCTCCCTGTGCGGCTTACAGCGAGACGTTTACGGTGAAATACCAACTCGGTGCAGGCACAGCCTTTACGACAATTAGCCGTGTCGCCATCACCCGGTTTGGTTCATGCACGCACGGGTTTGACTATGACCAGCGCTATGTTGGTCTGACGTTCACCGAAACCGCACCAGGAGTCTTAAGCGTGACTGCACCACCAAACGGTGGGGTTGCGCCGCCCGGTTACTACATGCTGTGGCTGCTCGATTCCGGTGGGCTGCCTTGCTTACAGGCAGGCACCTTGCGTATTGGCAGCCAACGGCTGCACGTTGATTTCGACCGCTCTGTGTTTAGCATTGACGATGTGCGGTTCAATGAAAATCCGAAAACCCATGTGGCGACCTATACGCGCACCGTTTTCGCGGTATTCGATGGATTCATCCCCAATGAAGTGCTGGGGCTGACGCCTGTAGCAACCGTATCTGGAACGGGTGTGTCAGCCAGTCTGTCAGCTTCCGGTGCGATTGCCAATCCAGCTCTGGAACTGCCAGGTAGCCCGCAACTAATCCAGCGCACCGTGTTCGCCTTTGACCTGACTTTTACGGGTGAGGCGGCTTTTGCTGGAATGACGCAGTCGGATGACGTCCGCGTATTGACAGTGACCGTCACAGCAGGGGACTGGACTGCGACCGGCAACATCGAACTGGTCCTAGAGCCAAGTCCGTTCATGCTCGACGGACAACCACCCTGGTTGAGTGAGGACATTCGCGTCTTCCAGGTCACGCAAGCAACTGCTGGACACTGGCTTCCAGGGCATGTCTGGAGCGGTCCAACCGACTATATCTCAGCATTAATTGCCGCACTGAACGCTAACCCAGCGCTGGGTGAGACTATGTTTGCGACGCTGCCAACCGACGAGGCACAGGCTGCATTGAGCCTGCTACCGACGACCGATGGCACACCGAATGGACCGAAAATCTACAGCTTTGCGCTGGCACGGGTACGATTGGACAGCGCTACCGTGCCTGCGAAGGCTGTACGGGTAATGTTTCGGCTGTTCCGCACCATGCGCCCCTCTTTAATCTATGACATGGACACGATTTACCGACGTGCAGTGTCAGGAACAGATGCGATCGCGCTGCTAGGCGTAGAGGGGTCGGATATCATCTCCATCCCGTTCTTTGCTCATGACCGGGTGACGCCAGCGCAAAACATGGCAAGCCAGCCGGACCCGGCAAACTTAATCGATATCCCTGCTGGCAGTACCGAGCAGGTCCGCTTTTTTGGCTGCTGGCTCGACATAAATCAGCCCAATGATAAGCGTTTTCCGTCTAACCCTGGTACCGCTACCAGCTTCGGCGGAATCCCAGCAGGAAACTTACGCAGCATTCAAGAGTTGATAGCAGGGTTCCACCAGTGCCTTGTGACAGAAGTACACTACAAACTGGATGCGGCCTCACCAGATCTGCCGCGTCCAGGCGATACCCCATCAACTAGCGACAAGCTCTCGCAGCGCAATTTAGCGCTATTGGGTGCTGCCAATCCTGGAAATGCAGCTACCCGCACTGTCCAGCAAAACTTTGAGATCAAGAGCACACAGATCATCGACGTGGGTCCAAAGATAGTTGCGGCAGCGACGCGCGGTGGGCAAGGGATTGACGCGCTGGCTTTATGGTGGGGTAACTTGCCACGTGAATCGGAAGCCGAAATTTATCTTCCTGGCATCGCAGCTACCGATGTCCTGGCGCTGCTCCCACCAGCCCATGCACCGCTTTGGTACCAGGTGGATGGGAACACGCTGCGCTGTTCAACACTCGGTGATGTTGCATTCCTGCCCCTGCCACCGTCGGTACAAGGGCAAGCCTTAGCTGGACTGATCACGCTGCGGCTACCCGCTGGGGTTAGACACGGGCAAGTATTCCACTGCCTGGGACAGCAGTTTAGCCGTGCCCAACGGATTGTAGGCGCGTTTGAGATGCGGGTGATGATCGATGCTGACCACGCTAAGCTGTTGACGGGTGACCGTGACCAGATCGCAATCCTCAAGCATATACACTCTGTCACCTCGTCCTCGGACCGCTGGTACCTTGTACTGACACGAATGATCGCGCAACTCTCTGATCGGGTTCGCGGATTCGGTGGGAATCCTGGCAGCATCCCACCATCACCCTGGGGTGCCGGACCACACGCGCCGGTACCTGTAGGCGTGGGAAGCGGTGAGCACCATCACCCACACCACCATCACCACGAACCGGTACGCTTCATCGGCGAGGCGATCGTGCCGGAAGGCGTCCAGGTGGACATCGATATCCGACTGCGCGTGAAGCGAACGGAGTAGAGATAACTCATATCTGTCTTGAAAGGGGAGCATAACAGAATAGTATGACGCGTACTACATTGAATTACGATCTTCCTGAATGACTCGTTTATTGAGAATTAGAGCAATTGTATTCCTGCTTTTTCGTCATTAATTCTCATTAAGCCTTCTATTTAAAAACACATGCTACAAATCATACTAATCCATTACGCTCCCACCTACCTGTGCCTTGTTCCCGCCCTTGGCTTAACATTTGAAGCATTTATTGCAAGCGCGATTAGTAGGGGTAAATATAAATATTTACCCCTAGTACCCAACCTTTGGCCAGGAGCTTGTGTGGTCATGGACAATGCCTCTATTATACTGGTACTTGGAAACTGTTTGACGACCAGGCTCAAATTTACGTAGTTAAGATTAGAGGTTACATTTATAACGTCAAACGTAGACCAGGAATAGGGTTAGTTGATACAAGCGATGTTAACTTCATTGTTTTCAAGGAAGTACGTTAAGCGAACTATTGAGGCAAGTTCCTAGTACTGCTACACGTAATTCAAAAATAAAAGTAAATATTCGTCCATTTCTGTCGTGCTGTAATATTACTTTTTGTTAAAAATAATTTGTCACACAAAATAGTGTAGGCTGATCATACCTGTATTTTACAAATTACATCGGATTCCTATAGTCTAGATAACTATTTGATTGAAAATCTAAACCTCAAACTTCACTTATGGGCTACTGTGGAAAATTTTCTCTATATGCCATATTTACCATCACTAGCACCATACTACTTTCCCTGAGTTTTGGGGTATATGGACAACAACAAACACCCTCACCAGCATCACAGACACCAATAATCGGTCAAGCAGACCACAACACACAAGCAGACAAGCTATTGTCACAAGGGAATAAGCAGCTTGACGATAGCCAAAATGAAGCAGCGTTGGAGTCTTTTCAACAAGCACTGGCTATTTATCGAGAAATTAAAGACCGTCAAGGAGAAGGAAAGGCTTTACTGGGGTTGGGAAATGCTTATCTTAACCTAGATAATAACGAGAAAGCCATTGAATTTTCCCAGCAGAGTTTAAGTATTGCTAAAGAAATTGAAGAACGTGACTTAGAAGGAAAATCCTTAAGTATTCTGGGTGCCACGTACAAAGGTTTAAAGGACTATTCCAAAGCGTTAGATTTGCAACAACAAGCACTTTCTATTGCACGGGAAATTAAAAATGGCGAACTTGAGTATAATGCTTTGCGGCGGATTGGGAATGTTTACCTTGACCAGAAAGACTACCAAAAAGCGATTGATTTTTTTCAGCAAAGTTTGAAGGTTGCAAAGCAAATTAATAACTTCAAATTACAAGGGTATGCTTTAGGTAATTTTGGGAGTGTTTATCAATCCCAAAAAGATTATCCTCAAGCCATTATTTCCTATCAGCAAATGTTAGAATTAGCCAAAAAAACTAAAAATAGTGAAAGTGAAGGTAATGCTTTGAATTCTTTAGGTAAAACTTATGAATTACTGAATGATTACCAAAAAGCAATTGATTATTTTCAACAAGCTTTAGTAGTGTCACAAGAAAATAAACTGCCTGACGCTGAATCTACTACTTTTAATTATATAGGCAATCTTTACTACAATTCTATAAAAGATTACCAAACGGCAATTAATTATTTTCAACAAGCTTTAGTTATTAACCGGAAAATCAAAAAACTTGATGATCAAGTTATAAATCTGCAAAATATTGGTGACGCTTACAACTATAAACTAAACAATTACCGAGAAGCACTGAATTATTATCAGCAAGCTTTGCAAGTTGCACGAGAAATTAAAAACCAAACCATTGAATCACAGCTTTTATATAGCCTTGGGAAGACTTACCAATCTTTGCAATATAAACCAAAAGCACTTGATTACTTTCAACAGAATGTCCAGATTAATTTAGATATTAATAAACTCAATTGCGAATCTCATGATTTGTATTCTCTCGGTGGCGCTTACGAGAATTTGGAAGACTACACACAAGCAATTGTTTATTATAATCAAGCATTGGCAATTGAACAAAAAAGTAAAAAGCGTGATTGTGAATTAAATATTTTCACCAATATAGTTGATAGTCATAATTACCTGAAAGATTACCAGAAAGCAATTAATGCTTCTCAACAAGCTCTGATAGTTGCACGAGAACTCAAAGACCGTGAAAGTGAATTTAAAATTTTAGCCTATGGTTTAGGTAAAGCATACAATGCGCTACAAGACTACCCAAAAGCCATTGAATATTATCTACAAAGTGTTGCCGTTGTGCGGGAACTCAAGAAGCATGATAATGAATCTGACTTGCTGCTTGATATAGGAAATATTTATCACGATTCCCTCAAAGATTACGGGAAGGCAATTGAATACTACCAACAAAGTTTAGCTATTGCTCAAGAAATAAAAAATCGTCCGTATCAAGCTACAGCCTTAAGAGGTTTAGGTCTTGCTAATTATCACTTGCAAGACTATCAAAAGGCAATTAATTACTTTCAGCAAGCTTTAGCTATCGCTCAAGAAGTCAAAGACCGAAAAAAAGAAATAATAATTCTCACAAATTTTGGTATTACATTTAGCGATTTAAAAGATGAGCAAAAAGCGATCACTTACTATCAACAAGCTTTGAAAAAAGCAAAAGAAAGTAAAGATCAAGATTTAGAAAGAAGCACTTTAATAGAAGTAGGCTGGTCTTATGGTTGGAATTTGGGAAATTGGCAAAAAACGATTGAATACAATCAACAAGCACTCAAACTAGCGCGGGAAACTAAAAACCGTGAAGATGAAGGTAAGGCTTTGTTATTTATTGGTATTGCTTACAACTATATAGGAAATTTGCCGAAAGGTCTTGACGCACTTCAACAAGCATTAATTATTGCCAAAGAAACTCAAAACTTGGAACAGGAGATAGCAGCTTTGGCAAATCTGGCTGGTAATTACTTGGTGCTAGGAGACAGTCAGAAAACAATTGATTTAAGTCAGCAAGCTTTAGCAATTACTAGGGGTGAACGTGCTTCTAAGAATGGACAAACTCTTAAAAATCGGGATCTGGAAGGAATAGCGTTAATACTTTTGGGTGCTGCTTACGATAGTGGACAAGACAATTATTATAAAAAAGCTTTGGAGTTGATCCAAAGAGGTTTGGTGATTGAGCGAGAAAGCAAAAACCGTCTTTTTGAATCCCAAGCTCTATCTTTTTTGAGTACGGTTTATTATGACCTCAGTCAATATCCCAAAGCCATTGAATTAGCTCAACAAAGTTTGGCTATAGCCCAAGAGATCAAAAACCCAATGGCAGAATGGGGATCACTAAGTTCTTTAGGCATTATTTACAGTAGTTTAGGAGATTATCAAAAAGCAACTTCATACTATGAGCAAGCCTTAGCTATTAGTCGCAAAACCCAGAGTCATCTACTGGAAGGTATTCTATTGCTAGAGTTAGGCGGCATTTACGATCAGCAAGGGAATGCCCAAAAAACTCTTGAACTTGCTCAACAAGGAGTAGCGCTGTTTGAGGAAGCTAAAAGTCCTTTGTTAAAAAGTGTAGCACTTTTGTCTCTTTCGTCTGCTTATGATGGCTTAAAAGATTATCCCAAAGCTATTGCACAGGCACAGGAAGCTTTAACTATTGTGAGAAATTTGAAAAACCAAGAATTGGAGACAAGTTCTCTATCACAACTTGGTTATTTATACCGCAAATCGGGACAGTCTCAGCAGGCGATATCTTTTTATCAACAAGCATTGGCAATTCTTCCCAACCCTGAGCTTCCGGGTAATGGTTCTGGTGCGAGAACAGGGTTAGCTAGGGTTTATCGCAGTTTAAATCAGCCGACGACAGCCATTACTTATTATAAACAAGCCGTGAGTGGAATAGAACAAGTACGGCAAAAAATTCAAGGGCTACCACCACAGTTACAATTATCCTTTTTACAAGTAGGTCGAGACAAAGAAAAAAGGGCAGATATTTATCGCGAGTTAGCAGATTTGTTACTTTCCCAAGGGCGACAAGCAGAAGCACAACAGGTATTGGAACTGCTAAAGGTACAGGAGTTACGCGACTTTACCCGCAATCCTAGTAATAAAACTCCTGCCTTGACTACTAATAATTTAACTAAAACTCCTGAAATACCATTAACTGCTAGTGAAGAACAAATTAAAAAAGAAAATGGTACTTTGATAGCTTTTGGTGAAAAAATTGATGAGTGTCAAAAAAATCGTTGTAGCCAGTTAAGCCAACTCTTAGATCAACGTGACGCTTTAACAACACAATTTAATCAGAACATTCAAAGTATAGAAAAAAAAGTACGTGAAAGACCTATTCAAGATACAGGTTATCTCAACCTAAAGGACTTTGGACGCAAAGCCAAAGAAATTCTGGACGCACAACCTAATACAGTCTTAGTTTATCCTTTGGTGCTAGAAGATAAAATCTGGATTTTATGGGCATCAACAGGAGGGATTCTCAAAACTGTTGAGGTGCCAGTCAAACAGTCTCAATTAGTAGAAACTGTCCGAAAATTCCGAGAATTACTGCAAGACCGTAGTTCTAATATAGAGGAAGTTCAAGCTATTGGGAAACAACTTTACAATTGGTTGATTAAACCCATTGAACCGGAATTGAAAAAAAATCAAGTACAGAATTTTGTCTTTTCTTTGGATAGAGTAACGCGCTATATTCCGATGAGTGCGTTATTTGATGGTCAAAAATATCTGATTGAAAATTATAGTGTTTCGACAATATTATCTGCTGATTTAACAGATACGAAAGACCATTTGCTATCAGGAAAGCAAAGCATTTCAGTTTTAGGATTAGGTTTATCTGAAGCTAGACCTGGTTTTAATGCTTTACCCAATGTAATATCAGAATTAGATGCTATTATTCAGCAAAAACCCAATGAGAATAAAGGCATTTATCCCGGAGAAAAATTTCTCAATAATGCTTTTGATTATCGGACTTTCAGAGATAATTTACGCGGGCATAAAATTGTACACATAGCGACCCACGCTGTTTTTCAACCGGGAGGTGTTGACAATTCTTTTTTGCTATTAGGTAATGGTGATAAATTAACTATTTCCCAGATTGAAACTTTACAAGATTTAGCAGATGTACATTTAGTTGTTCTTTCTGCTTGTGAAACTGCTCTTGGTCAAAAAGGACAAGACGGGGTGGAAATTAATGCTATTAGTTACTACTTTTTGAATAATGGAGTCAAAGCTGTTATGGCTTCCCTTTGGTCTGTTAGTGATATCAGTACCAGTTATTTGATGCGTCAATTTTACAGTAATTTAGCTAATACCAATCAAATCACAAAGGTTCAAGCTTTACGTCAAGCACAACTCACATTACTGCATAGTGATAATACTATTCGCTTTTCACATCCTTACTACTGGGCACCATTTATTTTGATTGGAAATGGCTTGTAATATTTTTTAGGTTTGGGATTTTATCACTTTTGCTCTGGGTTGATTTTAGCAAAAGCAGGATAAATATGATGCGCTTAAATTTCCCCAGTTTGTCTATTGCTCTAATTAAAATTGCATCGTAGAGATTTACCCAATACTACTCGGTTAAGCATTTTGAACTCAGAATTTGGTTTGGGGAAAAGGTTAAAGGGGAAGGGTTAAAGGTTTTTTCTTTCCCTTTTACCCTTCCCCTTTTCCCCTTAACCGACAAGTATTGGAGATTTCCCAGTGTCCCAAAAGCCATATTGCTTTAAGAAACGTATGAAGCTAGTTATCACCGTTCTGCTGAATTTAAAGTTTATTTAGATACTATTAATCAAGGGTGAAATGAAATTGCTATATAACCATTTGTGGAGAAGTAACTGTGGGGAAGTTAGTCATCTTGAAATTAGGAGAAGGCAACTTTGAGCAAGGGTTTCCTGTCACACTACAGATTGGTGACGAAAATGCCCGCCCTGCTGTGGAAATTACAGGGGAGCTACCACCAGACCCGGAAATTAAGCATTACTACTATCGTTGGCAATCTATTTACCGCAATCTGGAATTACCTGCTCGCCCCATCGGTCTACCCAAGAAACAGAAACAAGCTCCAACCCTGGAAGAATGCCAGCAAGTAGCTGAGGAATTGAAAGTACGTTTTAATACCTGGCTCCAATCCGATTCTTTTCGCCCTATTTGCGATAAATGGTTAGAAAAACTGATGCCATCAGAGAAAGTACGAGTAATCTTGCAAACCAAAGACCTGCGACTACAAAAACTTCCTTGGCATCTTTGGGAACTATTGGAGCATTACCCCAACACAGAAATAGCCTTAAGTGCGCCTGTTTACGAAGAAGTAACCCATCTTTTTGCCCCCGCAGGTATGGTAAAAATCTTAGCAATTTTAGGCAATAGCCAAGGCATTGATACGCAGGCAGACCGAGCGCTACTTGAAAAGTTAGCCAATACAGATATTACCTTTTTAGTAGAGCCAAAATACAAAGACCTGACAGATCAATTGTGGGAGAAAAACTGGCAAATTCTCTTTTTCGCGGGACACAGTTCCAGTCAGGGAACGGGTGAAATTGGAAAAATATACATCAATCAAACCGAGAGTTTAACGATTAATCAGTTAAAGTATGCCTTGAAAAAAGCAGTAGAAAGGGGTCTAAAACTGGCAATTTTTAACTCTTGTGATGGCTTGGGTTTGGCACGGGAGTTTGCAGATATCCAAATTCCACAACTGATTGTCATGCGGGAACCAGTTCCAGATAGGGTTGCACAAGAGTTTTTGAAGTATTTCTTAGCAGCTTTTGTCAGAGGAGAATCTTTGTATCTAGCAGTCCGGGAAGCACGAGAAAGGTTACAGGGGCTAGAGAATCAATTCCCCTGTGCTACCTGGTTGCCCGTTATTTGCCAAAATCCTGCCGAAACACCACCGACTTGGCAGGAATTGAGCGGTTTTATAGCAAGACGCACGATGCCACAAGAACGGCAAAGTGTAACTAACAAGGTAGGTTTTTCTTTAATGCTTTTTGTGAGTGTGGCGATCGCCGCACTAGTTATGGGGGTGCGGTATCTGGGGGTGCTACAACCCTTAGAGCTAAAAGCATTTGACCAAATTTTGCGGCTACGTCCAGATGAGAAACAAGACTCTCGCTTACTAGTTGTTACTGTTACTGAAGAGGATGTGGAGGCTCAAGCCCAAGAACAAGGGCGCGGTTCATTGTCAGATCAAGCACTGGCGAAGCTGTTAGAAAAATTAGAGGTGTATCAACCCCAAGTTATTGGTTTAGATATATACCGTGATTACGTAGTACAGAAGAATTATCCGGCATTGGCAAAGCGGATGCAACAAACGGATAGCCTAGTGAGTATTTGTCGAGTTAGCGACCCCGAAGCGAAAAAACCCGGTGTTCCACCACCACCAGAAGTTTCACCAGAGCGTTTGAGTTTTAGTGATATTGTTTTAGACCCAGATCATATCGTGCGTCGTCATCTGCTGGCATTGACTCCTCCTCCATCATCTTCCTGTGTTGCTAACTATGCATTTAGCGTCCAAATAGCACTACACTATTTAGCTAGTAAAGGAATCTCGCTGCGATTTACACTAGAGGGTTACTGGCAACTAGGAAAAACAACTATCACACCTTTAGAAGCTCATACGGGAGGATATCAGAATATCGATGCTTGGGGGCATCAAATCTTATTAAATTATCGTTCCTATCGTTCCCCGAAAGATATTGGCCCGCAGATAACCTTGAAGGAAGTATTGGCAGGGCATCTTCATGCTGATGCAGTCAAAGATAAGATTGTGTTAATTGGCACAACTGCGGAAAGCTTTCGAGACTATTCCTTGACCCCATACACGACAAACCTCGGTTCTTCTCAGGAAATTCCGGGGGTAATACTCCAAGCACAAATGATTAGTCAACTGCTTAGTACTGTATTGGATGGACGACCTTTGTTATGGACTTGCTCTGTTTGGGAAGAAACAATCTGGGTTGGGGGATGGTCATTGGTGGGTAGTCTGCTTGCCTGGTATTTGAGACGACTAGGCTATTTTTACTTGGCAATTGCTGTAGCGATCGCCTGCCTGTATGGAATCTGTTTGGTCATTTTAATTGAAGCGGGTGGTTGGCTGCCTTTGGTTCCTTCAGCATTAGCTTTAGTTGGCAGCGGTGGTAGTATAGCTTTCTATAAGGCATCACTGACCCGACAAGCCCGACAAGTAACCGATAGCTAATATAACAATTCTTATATTGAGTTAATTTTCTGGATCTGCCAAGCGCTTGGTAGGACGACTCAGATAAAAATCTTGAAAGACCTGCACAAAAAAACTACAGCTACAAGCGCAATAATCGCAACAGCAGATATGCCAGACAATAGTAGTGTAGAGTTTGATTAGACAAAACTTGTGATGTCAGATACACTTACGGTTCTTGGCAACTTTTGGTGATGATAAAAGGTTACGCGCTTTAAGGCAGAAGGCAGGAGGCAGAAGGCAGAAGGGTTTTAAGATTTTGCCTGTCGTCGTAGAACTTGTGACAAAGACTCAGATCCAACTTGAAAACTTTTCTTGTGATGTAGAGATTCTGTAAACCTTGCAGCGCAGGACTTTCTGTAATTTTCTTCTTTCTGACTTCTGCCCTCTGCCCTCTGCCTTCTGCCTAAACCAACCCACTATTGATCACCAAAAGCTGACAAGAACCACACTTACCTGCAAAATCTAGGTTTTACCGGATAAAGAAAACCGAGTTCTTAATTTTGGATAAAGTCAAGCTTAGAACTACAGCATTTTACAAGGGGTTGTGCTGTCAGATTTTGAAGGCCAACGGACTTCAGCAAACTTGTCCAGTCAGCTGCCAAAGTCGGATCTTTGGGGTGGGCAAAGCGAAGTTCTGCTAGAGTAGTTAGAGCATCATACCAAATTCCATTCTCAGCATAGAGCGCTACCTTTCGCTGGGGAGTTGCTTCCTTAATGCTTGCATCTAGAGCCGAATTTAGATTAGTCCGCTGCATCCAGCCATCAACGTTATTAACTTCTGTTGACTTTTGTGGCTCACAAGCTACGTGTACTTTTAAAAACCAATGGTAATTTTTGCCTAACTCTAAAGAAGCATTCTTTGATATTAGGTGAAATTTAACAATTCCTGGTGTTTCTGGAATGGTGACTGGTTGATGATAGATAGTTTTATTCCGTTCATTCTGCAAAACAAACTCCATCGCTTTAATTGATGAGCGGTTATACGGAACAAAAAACAAAAAGGTTGGGTCTTGTTTGCTGGTCAATCCCCAAACCTGGGTAATAGAGATGGGTTCTCCCTGATTCTGGCTTACAGTATTGAGATAAACAGGCACAAGTGCCTTTAAAGACTGATTGCTTCCACAGCCACGGCTACCTCCCTCGCCACGATTTCCAGGTGCGCCCCGATTCGGTGGAGGTGGGGGAGGGATGAATTTGACAGTGACAACTTGAGGCTGGGAAGGATGTGCTTTTGCTAGAGTCTCTATGACAATGCTACTTATTAGTGATAGTGATAATATGCAAAGCAGGTACTTGACAAGAGTCAGAGGTTGAACAGACTGATTCATATTTCAAAACCGCAAAATTTCTCGGTCGTACTCTTCTGGTATTGGTTCTATTTCCCAAACTAATCCTTCTCCTGGCTCTAACATGACTTCTACATATAGAACGTCTACGGAAGTTGTTGCTGTATCTTCATTATTTTCAAATACTTGAAGGTCTTCGGTTAACAGTCTCAGTTTAAATCCAATCGGAATTATACTCCCTGGGCTTGAACTTCGCAATTCAAAGCGCCAAATATGTTCTTCTGGATGACCACTAGGTAAAATGCGAAATTCGTATGTATTCCCTGCTATAGTTATTTGGCGACGCAAACCGAGTATTTTTTCTTGACTTCGCATTCCGGAGCGCACTTGTACAAATTCTTGTTGCAACCATCCCAGGTTTTGAGGGAAGTTTGAGCCATTGGCTTGGAGCCATTGCGGTATCGACCACTGTTCTGCTAAACCTTGACGGCGCGCATATAATTGTTTTCGCCAGCCGCCATGCGCTAACAATGTTCCCCACAGAAAAAAAGGAACTGACAACCGGGGAAATATCAGTTCTGGATTACCTAAGCGCTCTAACAAGTTCTCTGCTTGCGTTTGCTCTAGTGGTGATAAAGGTGGAATCTCTGCTTGTAAGACTTGGGGAAAATTCAGTTGCTGTGTAATCCACAGAACATTGAGGTCGGAAATTAAATCTTCAACTTCCAAGGAATAAGTGCGATCGCTTGGATCATAAACCCCAATTGTTTTTAGATGTTGATGTGTCGTATAGCCAAAAACTTTCATCCAGCCATCATCGAGATTCACCTGTACTGCTAAGTAATAGTTAGCAACCCAGTTAGGAATATCTATCCATTCTTGCGGTACTCGCAATTCATCCATATCCATCGCTAGACTGGGAACCAAAACAAGCCGCATATTGTCTAAAGCAATACCAGTGCCATTAACAACTTCCCAAAAACTCGGTAACGCTGCAACATTGGGATAAACCCTAGCTCTGGGAGCAATTTCTGCTTGTAGCCAGGGTAGAAATGCATCCAGACAAAGTTGATTAATCAAAGCCCGCTGACGACCACCTGCTGTTGAGTATAATTGCTCTAGCAGATCGGGCATCTGGACAATCTCCAGGTACAACTGATTGAGGTCATAAGTAAATGGAACAGATGCACTAAACATAACTAGGGTCGTTCTATCTGGGTAGACTGGTTGCCATGATAATAGTAAACTTTGAGCCATTCTTCTAAACTAATACTTATATTTTCCACTACGTTGGGTGTGGGGGAGATATGCAGGGTATGAAGGCTCCACTGAGTTATAGTTAACAACAAACACCTTTTAATGCTGCTTAGACGACGAGAAACAGTATATTGCTTCATTTCTAGCTGTTGGGCAATTTGTTGTTGCGTGATTTGCTGATTGTAAGAAATTTTAAGTAGTTTTTGTGACTGCATATCCAGAGCAGCTATGGCTTGGATTAAAACTGTATTCAACTCAGTTTGTTGTTCTTGTCGGTTTGCAGTTTCTTCTTGGGCAATAATTTCTGTTAGTAGAGATTCTGGCAAGTCTGCGGGTAAGATGTCTAGGAAATTACCACTTCCATCCTCATTGAGGCAAACATCTGTGGAAACAAAAGTTGGGTAAAGAAAGGCGCGAACAGAGGTAGCACAGGTACTCAGCCACTCTTCTAAAGAATGTGGACTAGCTGTGGAACTAGATGAACAACCGAGGCGCAAACGTTGACTGTTGTAAAGATTAGTCATTGCCTGCCATGTTGCAGGATTTGGTTTTACCAGTTTACGAACTTTTGTGTTTTCCGCAGTGTAGAGTTCCTGAAAACATTCCCAGGCTAAAATGTAACTCTCGATGGTTGGACTTTTAAAGGCTGCATTTTGTAAAGATTCTAGCAATCGCTTCCGGCTGAGTTTATGCAGTAATGCCCAGTCTGTACAGATATCTGCTTCCTGTCGTTGGCGCAGTGTGTCCTTAATAATGTTTTTAAAAGCAAGTTCTGCGTAGCCTTTTAAATTCGAGCCGTATTGGGGATTAAATTTTGCTAAGATTTTGTCAACGCGGACGATCGCTATCTGAAACAAATCAGCCACAGACAATGACCCTGTAAAATTCGTGGCAATTTTTCTGGAAACCCAGTAGCACACCTCTTGTAAATAAGCCGAAATATGCGCCGCCGCCAAAATACTGGCTTGAGTCTGCCAAATCTTGTACCAGTAAACCACCCAAAAGTTTTCCGACGGGTTCTGTGAAACCTGCAACAGAGCATTTTCCATACTGCGCCGCAACTTGAGGTCAACACGCCAATCCGAAAACTGATCTGCTTCAAATTGCAGGAACGAAGAAAATATCGTAACAATGCCCTGCCTGGGTTGCATGAATTACCTGCACTTAACCAAGTGTTTCCAGAAAAGACAACCTATAAATTTATAGCAGTTTTTGAGTGCCCATAGCACAGGTGTTTGGGAGATGAATCATGATGCGAAGTGTTTGCACCAACAAAAAATTGAATTTCCATACCTAAAGCGGTGCATAAAAAATCAAAGCAGTCGTAAGGAGTTGATGAAGGGGTAACAACAACCTTTTCTCAATTACATCACACTACATTCGGTACAGAGAATTCTAAATAGGAGATTAAATCCATGACAACTATGAATAAGGCATCACCGTGCCAAAAAAGGTTTTTTGTACGCTAAGGAATTTTCAAGGTTTTCATACCTGGGAAGCAAATGCTTAAGCCGTAAAAACTAACTGCCTTCACTCTTCGGAGAATCAGGAAGGAATAAGGTTTCAAGATTGCTCCATTGCTACTTGACCCCCAAAAATTAGTACTTTTTAGAACTATCGGAGTAAACACTGATGGCAGATAATCGCTGGACACTTAGCGCTCTCACTATAGTGGGACTTGGACCCATAGCTGCATTAGGAATGCTCGTCATTCCTGCTCGTGCTGCAACAACACCACCAGCACCAACATCAACAACCTCAGAAGTCAGGACAAAGCTGCAACAATTCGATTTGAGCAAAATGAGTGTTGAAGAAATAGGCAACATCAAAAATAGTGTTCTGAAGCAGGTGCTGGAAAACACTCGTAAAAAGGATTTTGTTGCGCATGATTCTCATTCCAGTTCTCACAGCAAAAATAGCTTGAGGAGGTCTGTAACCTGATGTTTACAGCAATTTTCAGGTAATTAGACCACAATCGTAGGGGCACTCCGGCTGTACCCTACGGGAACGCCTAAAGGCGAATGCCCTTACAAAAGGTGTGGTTCATTTAGATGAAAATTGCTGTAAATAGCTGAACGCAATGCTTTCTGCATATATTTATCTAATTGTGCTAGAGACCTAATGAATTCAAAATATTAGGAGAATTGTCTAATAGTCCCTATAGTTTTTAATTAGGCAAGTCAAGTACAGTTAAAATTACAAAAAAAGATAACTTATAGAAGTCTGAACGGGCTTTCATATATAGGGTTAATCTTAACTGTATTTTTTTTTAGTTACAAGGTTTGTTTTTCATCTCATCTAATGAAGAATATTAACTGGGTCTTTCTGTAACTTTGAATTTTTGACAAATTTAATTGAGGTGACAGTGAAAATTCAAAAATTTGTACCATTTAACATCTTCTTGTGGAAAATCTCCAGCAGATGTAACCTTAATTGTAAGTATTGCTATGTATACAATTCTGTAGATAGCCTTTGGCGCGAGCAGCCGAGATTCATGTCAGAACCTGTCGTTCGTCAAACAGCCCGCCGCATGCGCGAACACTGTGAGGCTCACAATGTACCGAATGTATCTCTCAACTTTCACGGAGGAGAACCTTTACTTGGAGGTGTAAAGTACCTCAAAGAAATCGTTGCCATCATTGACGAAACATTTGCGGGTTCTGGAATTCAGCTTGACTTGGGACTTCAGTCTAACGGCCTCCTATTTACTCCGGAAATTGGTGATTTCTTCCTAGAGCGAGACCTATCCATAGGAATTAGTCTTGACGGTCCTCCGGAAGTCAACGATATTAATCGAGTCGATCATCGAGGACAACCAACCTCAGCAAAGCTTGAAGAAAAGCTTGCATTACTGACATCAGCACCCTATGAGTTGATTTTTGGCGGCTTTCTCAGCGTAATCAACACAACTGTCGATCCAATTGCAGTCATTGAGTATCTTCTCTCTTTCAATACTGCAAATATAGACTTTCTTCTCCCATTGAATAATCATGACCGTCGTCCTCCCGCAAAGGAAATTGATGCTGATGCAACGCCCTACGCGGATTGGTTAATTCAAATCTTCGATTATTGGTTTTATAGACATACAAATACCCGCATACGAATCTTTGATTCTATCATCAGACTGCTATGCGGTCACTCATCTTTAGTGGAGGCAATTGGTCTCGATCCAGTCGCCCTAATCGTTATAGAAACCAATGGTTCTCTTGAAGCGGTTGATACTCTAAAAACAACTTTTGAAGGAGCAACAAAGCTCGAATACAACGTTGGCGAACATGACTTTGATACTGTTGCAAAAGATATGGCAGTTCGCAGCAGGCAGCTGGGTGCAGATGCGCTCTGCCAGAAGTGTAAAGAGTGTCCAGTTGTTGACATTTGCGGTGGCGGATATTTACCGCACCGATACTCATCTGAAAGAGGTTTCGATAACCCCAGTGTCTACTGTGCAGATATAGCGAAGCTGATTCGTCATATTCATGCAGCGGTTGCTGGAGAACTGAACAAGCAAGTATTGGAAACCGTAACGGTATGAATACTAGGAATACGCTGATAGTAGCAAAACTTTTAACAAATGCAGAACAACTTTATGAATGCGGTCTCGCGCTTCAATTCTCAATGCTTGACGATTGCATACGCAACACGGCATCCTTAGGCGTAGCAATGGCGGATTCACTCCAGCGGGAACTGATACCTCTCAAAAGTCTTAACGCCTTGGAATTTGTAAAGAAGGGAACGCCCTTCTTTTGGAAGAATATCTGTTGTGGCATTGACGTTCTTGTCCGTGGTTGCGCCGACTTTAACACCCTCAGTCGCCATCTACTGATGACTGCCTTTGACGCATATTTTGAGCAACTACCCATTGGCACAACTTTTACACTGCCAGCAGTAGAAGGGTCTGATATCATCTTACCGCAATTAGGAATTCGGGTGAGATCCTCGGGCGCGATCACGGCGCTGCGACTTGTTAGCCATAGGATTCTAGAGGTCGAAGGGAGAGATTGCCACTTTGCTATCGACCTCGACCGGATTGAACCTGCGTTGCAGCTTCCAACAATTCCCATTCCCGGTTTTGAGCCAGCAGTGCTGTTAATGATTTCCGAACCCGTATTGTTTGAGGAAAAGTACATCGATGACATCTTGCCCGACTTACCTGGAGCCGTAGCGCATGCCAAGATGATTGCCAGAGCCCTTGACCTCATTGCGACAGTGGACAATGAACTCGGATTGCAAATTGCCAAAGTAGTCAGATGGTATGTCCCGCTTATGACTCCTGATGTTGGGGTTGTTCACAAATCCCATACTTCCCCAAACCTCAATGGCGTACTTTTTCTTTCTGAGGCTGGCACGGATATTGACCTAGCTGAAGCAATCGTCCATGAGTTTTATCACACAGAGTTATTTATCTTGATGGATACACAAGATGTGATTGCAGAGCAAACAGGCGAAAAGTTCTACTCCCCGTGGCGTAACGATCCCCGCCCGTTGTATGGACTCTTCCACGCGCTCTACGTCTTTTCAGGAGTAGCCAATTTCTATATTGCTGTGGAGAAACTTTTCCGTGACGCCAAGGAGGTTGAGCGTTTGCGGGGAAGGCGCTTAGAGGTCTGCTATCAGTTGCGACTCGGTCTTGCTCAAGTTCCTGACAATAGACTTGCAGACATCGGTCGCACTATTATTCAATCGATGAAAGAGGATCTTGAGTCGCATGAAATGGAACTGGGCTTTTCCAGCCAAAAGTTGCCCGTTCAGGTGAAAGCTCACCTGAACGCTTGGTGCAAAGCGAATCCAGAGTTAGTTTCCGTAGTTCAGATGCCTGATGCACTAGTGAGTCATTAGACATCTCCGAAAAAAGTCAAAGCAGCTTTGACTTTTTTCGGCATTGAGCCGAGATCCGGACGAGTGCGATTTGTTCTAGTGTGATTTTACCCCCTGCATGACCAAATTTTGAACCATAGCGTGGTTCTTGTCAGCTTTTGGTGATCAATAGTGGGTTGGTTTAGGCAGAAGGCAGAGGGCAGAAGTCAGAAAGAAGAAAATTACAGAAAGTCCTGCGCTGCAAGGTTTACAGAATCTCTACATCACAAGAAAAGTTTTCAAGTTGGATCTGAACCTGGGGTGAAAATCTGCTTGCGGGGCGGATCAAGATCCGCGTTGATATCAATATTGATATCAATTGATCCTAAATCTGGTATTGCATACAGCTTTCATGGTGCATTCCTCCACCTGATGAAGGGAATTAAGTAAAACTTATCAATTGACGAGAGAATCAGGATCACAAGCGGCGCGATTGATAAGCCTGAGTTAAGTGTGTGAAGTTGTTCACGAAACAATCACCTTTCCAGGGATAATGGAGTGTAATAGTAGAAAGCTACTCATCACACACCTATCCCCCGGTATGAGAACGCTGACTGAGTTGGTGGAAGAATGGTTGGACGTGCATCATGGTAAAACAAGGGCTTCGTATCACAATACCATTCGCAAGTTCTTAACTTTTACCTGTGTAGACGCGATCGCCCTAATTCAGATCCGTCACGTCCGGGATTGGTTAGATTCTCTGCAAGAGGCAGACACTACAAAAGTTAAGCATCTCAATATTCTCAAGGCGTTCTTTTCCTATGTGACCAGCTTGGAGAAACCGCCCCTAAACCGCAGTCCTATCCCCAAGCAGTTCAAGTTGCCCAAGCCGAAAGATACCTTGGTGGAGCGTATTCTTACACCAGAGGATGTGGATGCGATGATTGCCGCGACGACTGACAAGCGCAATCGGTTAATTTTAAAAACTCTGTATTTAACTGGGATTCGGGTTTCTGAGTTGTGCGGTTTGCGGTGGAAGGATGCGATTGCTTCTCGCGGCGGCGGTGGGCAGATTAATGTTTACGGCAAGGGTGGGCGGACTCGCCGAGTCCATGTCCCCCAGTCGCTATGGCTGGAGTTGATGTCACTGCGCGGTGAGGCGTTGAAGGATGCGCCTGTGTTTGCCAGTGCGACGGGTAGACCCTTGGCCCCTTCCCATATTGACCGAGTGGTGAAGAGGGCGGCGGCAGCAGCAGAATTAGAGAATGCTATGAATGTTTCAGCCCATTGGTTTAGGCACAGTCATGCTACCCACGCTTTGGATGAAGGTGTTCCGGTGCATTTGGTACAGGCTACTTTAGGGCATACAAGTTTGGATACCACGAGTAAATATCTGCACGTTAGCCCTGATAGAAGTTCTGGAGAGGTTTTAGTTAAGCGATGGTCTGAGCCATTTTAACAACACCTTGAAGGGGAAAAGTGGGTAGTTTACCTAGAACTTTGTCATTTGAATCATAATTTGGTTATTGGCAACTTTTGGTGATGATGAAAGGTTACGCGCTTTAAGGCAGAAGGCAGGAGGCAGAGGGCAGAAGG
>NZ_NOLK01000138.1:0-22013 GCF_002245985.1 Nostoc sp. 'Peltigera membranacea cyanobiont' 232 | reverse complement strand
AGAAATTGCTAAATATTTCTAATTATCAGACAGTAAGTACTATTGATTACACAAATTTGCGTGGTTTATTAGCAAAAGGAAAATGGCAATCAGCAGATCGAGAAACTTGGGAACTGATGTCTCAAGCACTAGCAAAGCCTAGAGGTAGTTATATATTTAGTAGTGATGTTGAAAAAATTCCCTGTCCAGATTTGCAGACTATTGACCATTTATGGGTAAATTCCAGTCATGGACGCTTTGGTTTTAGTGTACAGACACTTATTTACAAAAACGTGAATGGAGATTATGGTATTTTTTGTAATCAAGTTGGTTGGTATATATACAATTATACTTCTGCCAACTCGGAATTTGATTTTAGTCTCAAAGCACCAATCGGTCATTTACCCTCACGTATTTGGATTGGTGGTTCTCAACCGTGGCGATACCCCAATGCTTTGGCTATAAAACTAGCAGCTTGTAGTATTAGTTAGTGGGATTGAATGAATGCACTCCCGAATTGTGCCAAAAATTCGAGATGCCCGATCATCAAAAGGCAAAGATACAAAATTATTTAATATATACTGAAACGTCTTGTGCTTGAAAACAAGGTACAACATGAAATTCCAAAGAATTTTAGCTAACTTTCCTTTCGGCAAACAGTCAGCAATCAAGACGCTCGTTCCTCTTCTCCCCCCAAAGCTAAGAACCACATCAGCATTAATCATGAACTTTCAGAGGAATATCTAAAGAGATAGTAAGGAATTTATAAATTTAGGTTGTGCTAGCTTAGAAATTGAACTATGGAGCTAGTTTAGCTGCTTTATTAACTATTTAGGTAGATTTTTTATTGATACAGCAATCAGCATTATATGAACCAGTTTCTAGCTTTGGTATTCTGTACTTGAATTGAACAAAGTAAGCGATCGCGCTCATCAGTTCAATTTGTATTGGGCATTTCTCCCGTTGGCAAAGAACGAATTAACTCCCGAATAAAGTCTGTTGCTGGTCTTCCTGTCATTGAGCAGTATTTTTCTAATATTTCTGCTTCACCTGATGTCAGATTTATTGTTATTCGTTTAACAGCCCATTTTTTATTCACTGGTTAAATTAACTTTACTTGAAACTATTCTTATGGTATCAATCACTCAAACTGTTATGACAATGATAAATGTAAGGATATTAGCCTCAAGAAGCTGTGAAGTAAACGCTGCAAACTTTGAAACCGTAGTGAAGAGTCTAAATAGAGTATAATGTATGAATTTTAGGTGATTTAGAAGTAAATATTATGAATATAACATCAATATTATTGCTTTAGTTATAGTTTTGGTTTGCCAGAATATACAGATATTAAACGCTGCTTAACTAAGTAATCAATTTGATAAATAAGCGCTCCTTGAATTAACCATATAATCCCAAATATTACTATAATCTGCTGCTCAAACTGGGTGTAAGTTTCAGGATGTTTTGTATAACTCAGATGAAATACAGGTAAAATTATAGTGCAAACTAAACAAGTAACCAAAGTAGATAAGATAATTACAAGCCAGCCGTATAGACCTTCCCACCAACTCATTAATTTTGGTATTATCCCTGTTACAATCCCTATTTCTGGTGCTTGAATTTCTGAAATAAAACGGCTGAAGAACAAATGTAAATAGTGATGCGTAAAAGCAATAACGGCAATTGGAGACAGGAGAGTTATTATCACAAATATAGCCAGTAACTCTGGGCTATTTGCAAACTTAGCAACATCATATCCTAATTTTATTGAAATTTCAGCTACAAATCCAATTACTCTCAGGAATATCATTAAAATAAAGGATTTTAACCAGCAACTAGGATATGGTAGATATGTAGGCCAATGAGACTTTCGCCGTTTTTGTTCTCCATTGTCTACAATATTTGGTTTATTCATAGTATGAAAATAAAAACAATGTTCTATGTTTAGTATTCCCGTTTTACAATTAAAAACATCACTTGTAATGTGCTGTTTATTCTGACTAGTAGATAAGCCTATTTAGGTTTTACTTAAAAAATAAAGTAGCAACACTTAACTGCTAGAATTATGACGTTTAAGGAGTTTTGGCTTAGGCGTTGGGGTCGTATTTTCGGGAATCTGATAATTAGCCACAGCAGAGGCGATCGCCTGTATTTGCTGTTCGCTCAAACACTCAGGACAGCTACCCATTGCTTGCAGTAGTGCAGGTACACCTTGAAAAACTTGTACTGAGCAATTGTTAACTCCCAACCATTTAGCGATAGGGAAGACCACAGGAGCATAAACGCAATTATTAGGGAGAGCGGGAACTACAGAAACTATCCATTGAGCAAACATCTGTTGATGGTAAGCACTTTGAGACGTTGGACTATGAGTTATTGCCACCCAATTACTGCCTTCTCGACGTTTCCACTTATCGTTGTATGCTGTAAATGAACCCTTCCAAGTTTTGATTTCCAATAAGAAAATGCCTTTTGTACCTATAAGTAAGTGGTCTATCTCGGTTAAACCACCGGAGTTATTAGTAGGAATTAGAGCATTATTGAACATAACCCAAGTATCAGGAAAGTATTGCAATATGGCTGAAATTCCCCATTCACCCATGCTGCCTTTGAGTTGATTTTTGGCTTGCTTAAATTCATAAACGAATGAAGCTAATCCACTTAATGTATTCTCGCCTAAAGCTTGGTGAATTTCTTGGTGTACAGCAGACTTTTTAGCAGTTATTTTTTCTTGGAATACTGCTCTTAACTTTAGCGACTGTTGCAGAGTTTTCATAACCAGTTTTCTAATGAACTTGAACGGAATTTTGAGTAGGTTTTGTCTGCATACTGCTGGGCGTATTTAACTTACGAGATAATGCCAGCGCACCCATAGCAAACTGCTGATACACTTCCGGTGGCTTATTCATAAAGATGATCATCGAGTTGCGGTGGCTATAAATTGCCAAATACCGATTTTTATTGATAATTGCATATACGATTAGAGCAATACCTAAACCAATAATAATTAAGCCGCCTAAAAAAGAGTGAGCTAGTAAACCTAGAGCAAAAAAGATGCAAGAAGCTCCAGTGCCTAACAGTGCATAAATAGGTGCTTCTTGAGTCTCAACTGAATCAATATTTTGAATCCGTATCCAAGTATCTTTCTTCTCTAAGTAGGTTTTAACTGTAGCTTGAAGAGTATCACCAGTTACTTTGACGGTCATTTGCCCTTTAGCAGGAATTAAGATATTACCCCACACCTGAGCAGGTTTTCCTGTAATTTCAGAAAGAGGTTGATTACTTCTCATATTTGTATTACCGTTCATTAGATGTTTTACTTAATATCTAAACCTAGTTATTATTTGCTATCTGCATTAAGTGTTTCTTCAACAGTCAAAGAACGAATCAACTCTCGAATCACATCGGTTGCTGCTCGTCCTGTGATTGAGCAGTATTTTTCTAATTTTTCTGCTTCCCCGGATGCCAGATTAATTGTGAGTCGTTTAGTAGCCCATTTCTTATTCACAGGTTAAATAAACTTTCTTGTAAACTACTTCTCTAATATCAATCATTTAAACTGTCGTTACCACGATATATTTAATGAAATTAGATTCAAGAGGTTATCAAGAAACTGCCATCAAGTTTAAAACTGTGATGAAGTAATTAAATAGTTTCTTGAGGATAAAGCTTAGATAATTTTAAAACAAGAACTGTGAATAGGATATAAGGTAAATCATTTTACTTTGTTAAGCAGACAGTAGAAACACATAATAATTGACAGCTTATGAATAATATGTCTAGCAGCAATATTGAGCTAGACTGAATTAAACCAAGAACAGCAAAGATTCTAGCGAACCGCGATAGCTCTTACTTCAAATTTAACGATTGAATAAAAGATGCACCCTTAGACTTTAGTTCCTCAGATGATGGTAGTAATGCTAGAGCTTCAACTGCTTTACTATCTTTGATACAAAATAAACTTCTTTGATACATTAACTTACTGTTAATATTTATACTATTTTTCTTACTTTCTGCTTGTAATGAAGGGCTGGGAACTCCTGTTAAGGTAAAGTCTAAACATTTATATCCATTCTTCATAACAGAAGTTTCAGATATCTTTTTCCCGTTCACAAAGTTAGATTCATTTGCAGCCTCGCTAATAGCCTGTAAAATTTTTGGAATCTTTTCAGCAGCTATTTTTTTAGCAAAGGTTGATTGAGCTACAGTATATGCAGATTCACCTTTTATAGCTGTCCATGTGCGGGTTGTTATGCCTTTAATTGGAGTATTAACCTCTTCTACAACAGAACCCGGCATCAAAATGCTGAAGTTCCCTTCTTTAGGAGTAAATACTTGGTCTTGAGATGATGCAGGAGCGCAAGCCGATAAAGCCAATATGCCCAAGTAAGTTATTACCTGAAAATGATTAATAAATTTGGTGAACCAATTCATAATTTGTTTGAACAATTAAATTTGTTTACTGTTTCTAGCTTGTTTACACCCAACCTAAATCTTCTAAAGCTTGACTAACCTGCTCCCGTAACTGCCAGTGCCATTCTCGTTGACTAGTAATTTCAGCATCTTCCAATGTTTTCCAGTACCCAGAAGCTAACATTAGTGACCAAAATGGTTTACCATTGTCGTCTCGTTCTGGTGGCAAATAGTTGAAGTGATTTGCAATCAGTTCCGCTATTCTGGCGTATTGCAGATTTGCACCACCGAAATTTTCATATCCAGCTGCTTTTGCTAATCCAGTTGCAGTAATAATTTGTGCAGGTGCGTGATAATGCGCTTTTAGCATAGCTTTATGACTATTCGTTATTTCGCAACTAATAGCGATAAAAGCTTTTTTGTAATCCTCTACTGGCGGAAACTGAATAGCTAAAACTTCTTGAATTACATAGCTTTTGAACCTGTCTATGTCGGTAAAATAGCGATAACCAAGACGATTTGCGGCCTCTTCTACTTCTTGATCTGCATCAATTATCAGGGCAACTGGTTGACTTTTCCCGGATTGCAAACCATTGGGCCATGCTAAATCCAGTACTGTACTCACTGTTCCTGTAGAATCAGCAATTTCGTACATCCATTCACCAATCGGTAATCCCTGCTCCTGCACCCATACATTACATTCTTCCAAAACTCGTTCTTCAGCCAGTGGTACAACCGCAGTAGAGGTTTCCGCTTGTTCTTCTAAAATAGAATCTGTCGCTTTTAGTTCTGGAATATCCCCGATGAGTAGGCTATTCAAAAATTTATTGGCAGCTTGAGCTAAAAGTTCACGGCGTGCGGTTAAGAAATCACGGTAGTTTTCAATTTGCCACAAACTACGTTCCATTGGTATCCAGTGCGTTGCGATCGCACCCGGTTGGGTTTGCTCGAATGCCTCAAAATACTCAGAAGGGTGTCGGTTTGAGACTTTGAGGTTGGTTTCTTGGGTTAGAAATGTCAGGTTAGCGATCGCGTTAACTTCAGATTTGGGATATCCAGCTTTGGAAAGTAGCGATTTCGGAAAAATATGATGGACTTGCAAATAGCAATGTTTACCGAGAAGATGTTTGGATAGTTCGATACCACTATCCCAATCTTGTGCTTGATGCACGCGAGTGAGCATATAAACTAATGGGTAAAACCTTGCTCCCATACCCCAACCTTGAAAGTCAATAGCTTTGATTTCCAAGTCTCCGCGATTTTGCCGTAGGTTGGCGATAAGTTGGTCTAGCGGATTATCTTCAGATTCCAATATGTGTAAATCTTGTGCTAGAACGCTCTCAGTTGAGCCTGCGTACCGTCCCCACAATAAAGTATGTACGTACCAGTACAATAACTTGTCGCGCTCTGTGTGATCTCTAAGATGTCCGCCACGACTAACAAGGTAACGCACCATGAGAGGAAAGGCGTAAATGCCACCGAGTACCCGATTGTGGTCGAGTCCCAAGCGCCCAGAAATGAGGTTGAGCAGGGTATCAATAGCTTTTTCTGCCTTGTATAGCCCGTCTTGAAACGTCGCAGTCTTAACATCTTTGAGTGCGGAAAACATTGCCTCTCCGGTAATAACTGCATTAATGCACCTCAGCAACCACTCCAAACGAAAGTCAAAACCTGCTTTATTCCATTTTGCTAGACGTGCTTTGAGTTCACTGCGGGCATCTGGCCATTGAGCGCAAACTTTTGCTAATGCCAAATCACCTTTGGATAGTTTGGTTCCTCCGCTATTAACAGTGTTAAAAATTTCTACAACAACATCAACTGTTTTATCTTCACCAGTGACTTCTTCAATATGCAAATTGATATTTTTAATGCCTTCTAGTTTATTTAAAGCATTAATGTAAGTAGTCAAATTCAGACTAAGCTCTGGAATTTTGAGCAAATGCCCAATGAAAACTCCTACTCCTTGCTGCATCAATTCAGTCACATTTACCCATAAGGGGTTATCCTTCATTTTGACGGGAGCGTAAAATTCAAATATTTCATCTTCCAAGTTGAAATATAAACCAGTGAAAGCTTGCACATTGCCATCAAAAAACTGAGGCGGTCTACCCCGCACAATTCCATAGAAGGAGGTAATGCGCTGTTGCCCATCTAGTAGCAGTTTAACTGTGCCAGTGGAAAGTTTACCATCGCCACGAGCATGGTCAATTGCTTGTTCGGTTTTAGTTTGCCACACTAATAAACTACCAATGGGATGTCTGCGATATAGCGAATTCATCAATCCACGCACTTGGTCACGATTCCATACGTAACCACGTTGGAACTCTGGGAGTGCAATGCTGCCGAGATCGATTTGGTCAAGGATAGTTGTAATATTCATAATTTATTTTTTCTAGACAACTTATAATACTTATGCTGCTTTTGCAAAAGATTTACCCAGTTCAAACATACTGAACAGCCAGTGATGCCATTCTTTATAAGTGATAAATACTTTTAAAACTGATTCCAAATCAACATCCAAATCCCTATTTTGAATGTCAATAATTGTCTGATAGGTCAAATCCAAAGCAATTCTATCTTCCTTGGCGAACGGCTTAAACTTTCCATTCAGTGAATTATTCAGTTGAGTTATTCTCTCTCTTCCTACTTTACCCTTGACTTCAGTTAATCGCTCATCTCGAAATAAACCAAAACGGTCATGAGGATGCAGGCTTACTAGCTCATTGAAATTAGTGATTCGGCTAGTAAAAGACGAAGTACTTGGGTCAAATTGCAGAAACCCCATTACATAATTTTTATTACCAGTCTCAACCACAAGATGTTCTGGTAAAACTCGCTTTCCCAAACGATATTGAGTTAGTCTAATTGGCTTTATATGGTTAAAAGCTTCAGCAATAGTTTTTAGTTTACCCATGTCATCATAATCAGAAATGATCGGAAGGTTACTATACTGCTGCTCAAGTTCAGCCTTCTTTCGAGTTAAATACTCAATAAGGTTATCTGAGGTATGTAGTTGAAGCTTAGGAGGTTCAGGAAGAAACTGCTGACGCAATTTTGTTAAATCAACTGACGACCCTGGTTCCTGTATGGCTTGAACCAAATCTAGAAATGCTTCGGTTAGTTTTTGCTGTTGTTGCTGTACAATTCTTAGCTGTTGCTCTAGCTGTTCTTTACTATCAAGCTTATGCAGGTTTTCTTTGACAGATGCTAGAGGAATTTGACGAACCCTGTAGTTATAATAGTCTGCTGCTCGGTTTAATACCCCTCTAATTGGCTTTTGTCCAAGAATATCTTCCAAATCTTCAGAGCTAAATAATATTTCTAGAGGAATATCAAGCGCTTGAAGCTTTACCCGCAGAATCGCTTCAAGTTCTGTTTCATCTGGCTGACGTAGATAAATCTGGTACTGCGAGACTCGACCAATAATTGAGTTATCAAAGCTAGCTTGAAACTGTTCCCATCGATCGGGAAACATATTGAGAATAATTAAACTGTTAGGAACGTGAGTAAAAATTTCCTTGATAGCTTCCCCAAAATTCAGTAAGATTTCTCGGTTATGTGAAAGCCCCAATCCTTCTAGCTGATCGAAGACGATAATTAAGGGTTCATCCAAGATAGATAGTTTAGCCAAAACTGAAATTGCTTCCAAAGAAAAGGCTTCTTGGCTGAGGTCTTCTCCCCAATTTGGCAAACCAACTAATTCTGCCTCTTCTTTAGATAAGATGTTAGCAGCTAACCAACGGGTAGTAATATCTTTGCGTCGTGGGTCAGTATAACTACAATACTTAACAATTCCCTTGAGAATAGCAAGAGCAAAACCTCCAGAAGAATAATGACCCGCCCACCACTCGTTGATTCGTTTTTCAATGTGTTGCCAGTAATCTCGTCTGCGCCCAGTTCCTTCGGCTCCAAGCGCATCTAAATTTTTATCTTGTAGAGCTTTAATAATTTCTTGGTCTTTCTGAGATGTAACTCGGAAACCGAGAATTTTATAAAAGCTATTGATAATCAGGTAGTCCAATTGAGTAGCAGAACCAACCGACTGTACCAGGGACTCCAAAATGCGGCTGTAGATGTGATGCAGTACTGCTTTGGGATGGTTCGGTTGACGGATAAATAACAGTCGATTATTGGCTAGTCGCTCATTGGCTAGTCTCATCATTAAGTGGGTTTTACCAGTCCCCGGCTCTCCAATAACTACGACTCCTTTACTCTGACGATTGGAATCTAGTTTGATGTCAGCCAAAATTGACTCAAGAGTAAGATACTCTTGGCGGTAAGTAGCAAAATAATCAGGGTGAGTCTGAAACGGAGTATCAACCCGACTAGCACTAAATGGATTGGGCTTTTGTTTTAATTGCTCAATCATCATCTGACGATAAAGCTGGTAAGTAAACTGGGCATCATATCGAGCAGCATGAGCCATATCTCGAATAAAGTAGCGCTTATTTACCTGCAAATTAAAATGCTTACTCAGGTGTTCTAGGGAATGGCTTTCTAGCTCTGGCCAAACACTTTTTGCTTTTTCCCAAGTACACTCAAATTCTAGTTTGGGGCAAAAAAGACCAACTCGGCGAAAACTGGACTGAAGTATCTCAATATCATGCAAGGCATAGTGGCAGACTATTTTCTTCCCTTGGACAAGGCTCAGAAACTCTGTGAGCAGAGTTTTGAGACTTTTAAGGTTAGGCAGATTCTTGTTGTGGTTGGGATAATCACTAGAAAACCCTTCATAGATCAACCGTCCCTGACTATCCACAATCGCCAATTCACTTAATTCCGGTTTCCCCTCAGTATCTAAAACTACAAAGTCCATATAACCCTGACTACGAATAAGCTATAGCAAAATTAACACAAGTATTTAATAAGGGGTATAATTTGTATCACTAAAATAAGTAAGATAAGAAAATAAAAGTAGATAACCCGACAAGTATCCATGTCTTTCAATGGTCGCAGTCAGTATTGATGCGATGAAAATTTCCCACAGCGAGCGCAATCTTACTTTGATCAAGGTAAGCTAACTGTAATTTGATTTTTTAACGTTGACCCAAAAGTTAGTTAAACTAAATGTCAATAGAAAATTCTGAATACAAATCTAAAAACTCTTGATCTTGATATTCTTTAAAGTAAAATTTTTCTGCATAATCATTTTTATAATATAACCCTCCTTCATGGCAAGAATATTCAAATTCATATTGCATTAAATTTTTTAAACTTATTAATGTAATGTCATCTGAATAAGGGCTAGAGTATATAAACTCAACTTTTGAACCATGAATAATCTTGACTATTGCTACATAAAGTTGATTATGAGAAAATTGCTTAGATTTTATATCATAATAAGTGCTATGAAGCCCTAATAGTATTTCTGTATGACCCTGAAAATTATAATGTGGTTGAGCATCACTTACTGGCAATTCTAGGTAAACAATAATGTCTTTATCTTATGAAAATGGCTGTTCTTTTAAAAAGAAACTCCCTTTATTATTTTTATGTAAAGTAGCATCAAAAATTTTGATATTACTTATATTACAATCAATATAAGCAGGTTTTATATATTCGCTATTTTCCTCTATCTGCTTTTGACTTTCCTCTATATTTTGTAAACTCTTAATTTTTTCGATAGTTGATTCTTGTAAAATAATAGGAATGATATGATTATCTCTGTTTAGCCCAATTTGTCCAAAAGCTCTTAAAATAAAAGAAGATTCAGAAAAAGCCAAACATGGTACATTTTTGATCAGTTTTAGGGTAATTCCAGCTTCAGGATGAAATTTAACTTTATAATAGTGATTTCTCTCTACAGTATCAATCGTGTATAGTCTCATAAATACTTCAAGGATTATAGGTAGATGTTATTTCAGGCTAAGTAGTTGATGAGGAGTTAGGTTCTTACGCCATCATTCCAGCGATCGCTTACTAATTATTCTGCTGCGTTCTGATCCTCACGGAGATAAAGTGAAAATTCACGCAATTCAATTTCAAACACACTCAACATAAACTTAATTCTATCTCGAATAGCATTAGCTGATAAATTGCCTTCCGCACAGATACCATTGTTAATTTCGATAGCTTTTCTCAAGCTGCTTTTATCTCTAGAGAAAAATACTCCACCACGAACAGTTTTAGCATCAGGGCTATCTACAAATTCTTGAAAACGTTTTATGTCTTTAGCAGCTAATTGCTTACAAAATAGTTCGTAGAGATACCGCCAAGTGTTAATACCCTTATAAGCTTGTCCTTGCAATATAAAACCATAAGGACGTTTGTAAGTAAAATTTTCATCAACTGTATATGGCTGAGTTGTATCAAGCTCTTGAGTAATCCGCTCATGCTCTGGCGTTCCCTTTTGGGCAATATCCGCTACTTCAATATGAATGTTAGTAAACTGTTCTATTAGTTGTGAGATATCAGAAGCATTCTGATTAAAGTTATCTAGATTCTGATTAAAAACTAACTTAAATTCAAATCCTTTTTGCAATGCTTGGGAATCCTTATGATAAATATTGAGCCAAATATCATCAGAGAGCGCTAACAGATTTTCTTGTACTCGTTCAAGGTCAGCTAAAATTTGTTGTACTCTTTTCTCCATTGTTTTTCTCCATTAATAAGTAAATTAGAAAACATTAATTAGAATTCAATTCCTAGTGAAAATCAAGTTAGATTTTGTGCTTAATCAGTTCTAGAACAATTATGGATATATAGGTTTAACTCCTTTACCACCATTAGGCGTTTTGCAATACCAGCGGAAATCACAGCTTTTACAATCTTGTTCACTGATATTACCCGGAGCAGCAGCTTCCCATTGATTAGTACAACGTGATTCCTCAATCTGATTTACAGTTTTAGTAAACTCATCTATAGCTACTTCAATTTCATCAGGTTCAATGCTGACTTCGATTAAAGCATTAACCGGACGCTGAGATGGGCAAGTATCACCATCAAGTTCATTAAGAAAATACAGAACTGCTTTTTTGGGCAAAACACCATGTTTGCGTTGGTAAAGGTAAGCATAAACCCGCATTTGAAACTCATAAGTTTCCAAATCTTTTGGATTTAAACCAAGACGGCTACTACCTTTGTAGTCCCACATCTCACAGTTTGCAGGATCTGTATTTTCATTGATTGAATCTATCAGTAAATCTACAACTCCATGAAGAATATGACCTACTTGATCTGCTTGTAATCTGTGTTCTGTATCTCTAACTCTTGGGTATAATGCAGCACCTTCTAAAGCATTGAAGTATTGTAAAATCTTTACAGCTTGAACTCTGGTATTTGACCTAATAGCCAGAATTCCTTTACTATTTAGACCATTCTCAACCTGAAGAAAATATTTAATAATATCGCTTGGTGGTAACGGTACTGTCTTTTTATCCTTCTGTGCTTCTTGAACTTCATCAAAATAGTTACGGATTTCTTCTTCTTTTAGTGTCAGCCCATTATCAGGTAGCGATCCTTTAGTTGATGGCTCAGTTACTCCATGAAAATGAGCATGGCATCGATCTAAAACTTGATGAATTACAGTCCCGAAGTAAGTTTGTGTTTGCTGTGCAGGCGCATACTTATGGACATTAAAAGCTGCATATTGAAGCCCACAGCGTCGAAAGGAAACAACATCTTGAGTGACACTATATCGGCGTTTAATTATCGTTTTATTAGATATAGGTATAGAGATATCTTTAAATGGTTTTGACATATTTATTTAAATTAGAATTGTATTTCTACGAAACTCAGTAGGATTACGAGAGGGAGCAGCTACATGGTTTTTAATATGCTCTTGAGTACCTACCAAAATTAGACCATACTGTGCGCGTGAATAAGCCACATAAAGCAAGCGGATATCATCTTCAGTAGCTAGTAAATCTGGATTTCTAGTACTTCTAGAATAAATATCTTGTCGAAATGGCTCTAGATCACGCTCAAGAATTTGCGCTGCTCCAGCTTTTTTCTTTTCTCCAAGTTGTGCAACAAAGACAAAAGGAAATTCTAACCCTTTTGATTGGTGAATAGTCATTATAGGAAGATAACCTTGAGGCACTATTACTTCTTCATCCTCATCATCGTCGATTCCAGCATCGATTAAGTAGCTGACAAACATCATATAAAAACGATTTAGGAAATCTGGCTCAATACCATTTCTATCTACGTTTGAACGCAGACCATCTAACTTAAAACTGTGATAACCATCAAAAAGACGTGTAACTTTAGAAAGCCGTAAATTTCTTACTGGATCTTTCTTCCATGTCCTGAATGGCTCTAAAGCAAGAATACGATAGATTATTTCTAACAAGTTGAGGTTTAGAAAAACACTTTCCTTGCTAGATGCACATAGTCTAGGTAATTCTAAGTTACTACGATTTAAGTAGTCAAATAATTCGCTAGCATAGTAATTGGGGTTTTGTTTTACACTTGAGAGAGTCTGAAACCATTCCTGGATGATTTTAACCCATGAAAGTGGTTCTCCTTTGAAGCCTTTATAATCATTAAATGTATGTTTTATATCAATAACTTGTACTAACGCTGCCAACAAACACTGTACTTCCTCTGATTCCATAAAGGATTTTGACCGAGGATTGTAAACGCGAATATTGTGTTGCTGAAATGCCTGAATATAAGGCCCTGCATTTTTTGGTGAATCTTTAGCACTACGTAAAAGTAAAACGCATTGACTGAGATCGGATATAATTCCATCACCCATTAAATGGTCTTTGATTAATCCAGCTACAGCGTTTGGCAAATCTCCCGCCTTCTTCCGTTCGAGCCAAGAAACAGCAGGGTAGTTACCTGTAATGGAAGACGCAGCTTGAACTGGATTTTTATCAGGCGCACGTACTCCAGGGGCTATCATCTCTGGAAACGAAGTAATGTATTTATTGAAAAAACTAACTATATTAGTATGCGAACGATAGTTCTGATCCAATTGAATTTTTTTAGGAGATTTATCCAAAGTTGCCATGCAAGCTTTATCAAAATTGACCATGCAAGATACATTACCACCCCGGAATCGATATAGAGCCTGATCGTCATCACCCACTACAGTAATACTATGTGAACTTTGATTAGCAAGAGCTAGGTAAATTCTTTCTTGAATCGGGTTAGTATCTTGATATTCGTCAACAAGTATATGCAGCAGAGGCGGCTGGTTTTCTCCGTCTCCTTCTAAAAATCTTTCTCCAGTAGCAGAGGTTAAAAATTTAAGGAAACAACCTTGAAGATGAGCAAAGTCACATCTGTATTTATTTCGTAACTCTTGAGTATACTGCTGATAATAATCTGCTAGTGTTGCCCAGTTATCTCCAGCTAGAAGCATTTTATCTACATCAAGATTGTCTTCTACAATATGGTTGAAAAGAGTTACTGCTGCCTTGGCACGTTTCCACTTACTAGGACAGTAATCTTTACTTCGCCAATCAGGAACAGTGTGAGCAAACTGTGTCCAGAAGTTTAAATCTTGATAATTTGCTATTGAGGCAGAACGATAAACAAATAAATCCTGCTCTACCTGATTTAGCAAGCGAACATTTTGGTATTCTTCATAACGGTATTCTTGAAGAAGATCATTGCATAAACTATGTAATGTGCCTATTCTTATGTCAGCTAAATCTACCGATTGAAGACTAGAATCTGCCTTTTGAAGTGCTGCCAAATAACTTGCAAGGCGGTCTTCAAGATTACGTGCCGCTTTTTGAGTAAAGGTAGTTAATAAAATAGAGCGCGGTTTGACATTATCTACACAAAGTAGCTTTAAGGTGCGTGTAACCAATACTTCGCTTTTTCCCGAACCTGGCCCTGCTAAAAGCCATAAAGAACCTCCGCTATACTCAACGGCTTCTTTTTGCTTGTTATCCAGGTCATACCCACGAGCATTAGGTTGAGCAAGACAGGTATGAAAAGTTGTTAAATTTATCATTGTTACTTCACTTCTACTGTTGCACTGGCATCATTGCCGAAGACATCAACTAGACGAACTGCGATCGCACGTTTCCCGACTGGCAGTTCTGGGCTTGCAGCGACAGTTACCACAGTTGATGCTTGTTTCCCATTGCCTCGAATAGCTTGCCAAGTAGAGCGAAAGGTTTTACCGTCATAGTCCCAATCAATCGCCCAGTAGTCGATGAGTGCAGCAAAGTTGTCCTTAATAGCTTTACGGAGTTCTACCTGCTGTTTTTCTGGAATGGGATAGTTCATCAACACATAGCGGTCAATCTTCAGAGTAATAACTACTTTGCCATCACCAGCATTGCTCACCTCTGGCTTGCTAACTTTTAGATAGGGCTTTTCATGGAATGTAATTTTGTCCCGTAGACTATCTAACTCAGCTTCATTCTTAGCTTTCTTAAGATAGTTGTAGATTTCTGGGGGAATGGTTAGGGGCTTGATGTTCACCTTGAGCGGGGTTCTCAATGCCGCTTTTCGGTTTTCTAGTTCGGTGTTGAAATTGTAGTCATAATCCCAAGCCAATACTACTAGCGTTTTGTAGCCTGTACCGTCAAGAATTTCAGCCTCTTGAGCCAGTTCGATTACTTTTTTGGCGGTTACAGGTCTGTCTGGATAGCCTACATACACCAATTCAGATTCTTGCCCGTCGGGGATGTGGCTTCCAAGGTCGGGGCGATCGCTTCTCGGTGCTGCTCCGTATAGCTTAAGGATAATTCGCTGCATTTCATTGATTTTGCTACCAGACAGATAAATCATGTGGCGTTGATAGTTACCAATGTTTTCTAGCAGAAAAGGTTTAGCGCCCTGATTGACTAAGCGGTTGCGAGAGACTTGGATAGCAACCTTGTCCAGATTAGAACCAACCCAGCGGCGGTTGAGTCTTTCGGCAACAGCCATTGTTGTACCTGAGCCACAGAAAAAATCAGCAACTAGATCGCCTTCATTGGATGAAGCTTGGATAACAATCTCAAGCAATCGTTCAGGTTTTTGAGTGCTATAGCCCAGTCTTTCATTAGCCATTGGATTAATGACTGGAATTTCCCAGACATCAGCTAGCTCTTTGCTATCACTCTCGACATAGATGTAATTTCCTTGCTCATCTCGCTGCCACTCATTTTTACCAAGTTCTTTGTTCCACTTCCTGTAGGGTTGCTTACGAGTTTGTTTTACAGGTACGCGAACAGGGTTATAGGTAAATTTATTTCCTTTTGCATACAAATAGATAGTATTGTGGAACGAGTCAAAAGCAGCCGAGTTAGCTCCATACTTATTTGAGTAATACCAAACAATTTCTGAGACGAATAAATTTGAACCAAATACCTCATCTAGTAGTAACCGTAAATAACTATCAACTCGCCAATCAGCGTGAACATAAATACTACCATTTTCGCTCAGAAGTCTTTTCATTAACTGGAGCCGAGGATACATCATATCCAAATATGAATCTAGCCCTGCTTCCCAAGTATCTGTATAGGCTAATCGCTCAATAATACTCACCTCCTTATTAACTTGTTTACCCTCAATTGTTATTTGATGTGTATAGTCTGCTTCGCTAGCAAAAGGAGGATCGATATAAATCAAATCAATTTTACCGGCATACCCCTGAGCTAAAAGTGCCTGCATTGCTAACAAGTTATCACCCCAAATGAACCGTTTAATTTGGGATTTATTTATCTCATAATTTTCCATAAGATAGCCTTATATATCCTCAAACGACTGCTTATGTTCAAAATTGGAAATGGCAATTAAGGGAAGATTGCCTTGGTCTTTTTGAGGGTTTGGAATAACTATTTCAGCAGTTTGAAATTCAATATCTTTGGGATTTGGCGCACGTTTTGGTTTGGTATCCCATACAAGTTTTACTGAATCTTTGCGTCTACGTCTGGTTGCTTCAGTCATAATTTCTCCTAAATATTCAAACCTAATTCACCATAAAGCCCAGCAATCAGCGCCTCTCGTTCCATTCGCATTATTGGCAGCAAGGCATTAAAGGAAGCACCATCATTCGCCTCAAACACGCTCTGCTTCAGGATGATGTACTCCCACTCTTGCGGCTGTGATCCTGGCGGAGTTACTGTAGAAGCAGCTTTACACCAAGCAACAGCAGCCTGAGCCTTTAAAGCTGTGCTGGGGTCGCCTATTAAATGGTCGCCCTTTGTCTCAAACAAGAAAATTCGATCAGCAGTTTTGACCACAAAATCTGGCTCATACTTGCGTTGAATGCCTCGGTCATCTCGCCACGCAATAATCAAATCGTGCTTGCGGTCTAGTTTGGCAAATGCTAGAACTTCCGGGGATGGATTCAGCAATTTGCTGATAATCTTACGTTCAAATCCTCCCTTTACGGTTTGCACAGCTTGATAGGGATAAATGCAACGCTGTACAGCTACCATGTTTGACTGTCGCATCAATAACCGAGAGACATCAGAGAGCTTGCGCCACACTGCCCCAGGCTGATACTGTAAGTCACCTGTCGCCCGTGCGATCGCAGCACGGATTTGATTAACAATAAAATCAACTATCTGCTGACTTTGGAGAACTACATAGTTATCAGGGTCAGTAAAATCAATGTCTTCTGTAAATAACCACCGACTCACATATTCATCTGCTAAAGCGGCAATCTCAGAACTGAAGGCCGTCAAGTGCATCATTTTGCCTGACTGTGTAACTGTCCTGGCTATTTGCTGAAGGAAGAAGTTGTAGTCAAAGTAATCGTTTTCTAGTACCCAAGTCTTAGCCTTTGTTTCTGTCTCAACGTGTACGTCTGTTATCAACGTTTTAGCTGACATCTGTTTTTGTAATGAAAACTTGACTGGGTAATGCCCCAGCGAATTCACTTCAACATCAGCTAAGTTGGGAATAGGGGCATTGTCAAAGATTTGGATAGGCCAGCAGATGTCATACTTGGGAATTCGTAAAGTATCAGCATGTACTTCAACTAAATCACCCGCGGCCTTTTGTCCCGAACTGTCACCTGAGCCAACAGTGTAACCCTGCGATCGCAAGTAGTTCTCGTAAAAGTCCTTAAACTTGGGGTGTTCCACAAAAGGGAGTTGCTGAAAAATCAATCTGCTGAAAAACTCGGTATGGTGCTGACTCATGACGCTCTTGTTGGCATTGCTTTAAGAAAGTCATAAACCGCCGCCAGATTAGCTCCTCATCGTTTCCTGTTTCAGAATTAGGTTTTTTGGCAGCGTGGACGTGGTGAGCCTCATCATTAAGAACGCAGATATCAGGATATTCAGTCAGCAAGTCTGCAATAATTTCTGCTTTGGGAATTTCCTCACGTTCCCCCATAAATTCTTCCCACAGTGACGGTTTATCCTTGGCAAACCGGAACTGCTGCCAGTTCGTCACCATTAAAAACGGGCCATCGGTGAGAGTAAGATTTTCTCGAAAGTCATCGGGGGTATATAGCTCATAGTAAAAGCGATCGCGCCATCGCGTACCAGGAGGAACGAATAAGGGCTGACTTAGGTCAAATTCAAGAGACACTAAAATTCGTTTCTGTACTTCCCGTCCAGGGGTGACAATCAAAAAACGGCTGGTAAATAAACCAGGACGTTCATCGTTTAGAGCATTGAAGTAGTGCCAGACTATGAGCGCATTTAACACCCAAGTTTTACCGCTACCCGTTGCCATTTTTAAGCAGTATTTGGGGAAGCTAATCGGGTTTAGTTCATCCTGCAAAGCCTTTGAGCGAGTAACCACTTGAACTGTGGGACTTTCGGAAGCAAAATTTTCATACAGCTGGTAAGGATTTTGAATCCCTAAAATTTCATGGCAGTAGATGATAGTTTCAATCGCCTGCTGCTGGCATTGATGGAACTGTGGCCCGTCTCTGTCCTCTTCAAACCAGTAGCTCAAAAGTTCTGATGTAGTCTGTGTAACACCAGCCCAGCCCGTATTTCGCCATCCTTCAACCTCACCTTGCAGCAGGGTCGGAATCAGTAGCCCTATAGTGTTGGCAGTATTTGCTCTGCGTTTGGCTTGCACCATGTAAATAATCCCCGAACTAATTTGGCAAATACTTCGCTAGCAAATCCCGCCCTTGTCCGCCTATCTCCTCTAACATCCCCTCAATCTTTTGCATAGCTAGAGATGAAGGCTTGGCACGTCCTTTCTCCCAACGATTGACCGTTGAATAAGTTATACCTAAAGATGCTGCAAACTGTTCTTGTGTAAGACCAGTTATGCCACGGAGTTCACGGATGAGCTTTCCAACTTCCGGTTGGTTGATTACCAAAGGTTTCTTAATGGTCATCTAGCTCAAAACCCACCTATTAATCTGGCGAGTGATATGTATTCCGCTACATCCTATTGGGGCTAATCCTGAATTGATAGGCGAAAATATACTCGAATATTATATTTGCTTGATTGTTCAACTATGTAATTACACAGTCAAAGTTAGTATATTGTTTTTAACCTGCGTAGGCGCGGCCCACCATAGGCATCGTATGAGCCACTCGAAAGTAACTGCTCTGTGTTCGTTACTAATGTCACTTGGGTCATTGGTGTCAAGTTAAGAAAAATAGATGGCTGTCAAGAGTGGGCAAATCAATGGTAAAAGTCAATCAACACCCCTGTGTTGAAAAAGCCATGAGTAAACCACGGAAAAAGCAAGGGAATCCAGATTTTCGCCATCGAGTCAGCGTACCTGCCCCAGCCAGCCAAGAGATAGAATCACGCCTATTTGAACTAGTCAGCCCAGGTACATTTGCTAACCTCAAAGGGGTAAAAGACAAAGGACGGAGCTTGCGTTCACGAGTACTGACCTTGCCAGTAATGGCAGCAATAGTGCTGAGTATAGTGTATCGACAAATACAGCATCTCACAGATGTATTGCGATCGCTAGAAATAGAAGGATTAATGTGGGTGAAAGCAACAAGAGTGAGTAAGCAAGCGTTGTCACAAAGACTCAATAGTTTGCCGGCTACACTATTTGCGAAATTATTCGAGCAAGTGATAGAGCGTCTGGCAGTGAAAAGGAGCGCAAGAGAATTAGCCCCAGCTTGGTCATCAGTAGCACAAAGATTTACCGCTATCTGGATTGGAGATGCCTCAACACTCGAAGCGATGAAAAAACACTTCGGACAACTGCAAGAAAAAACAGGTGCGGTGTTGGCAGGAAAAATACTGATGGTTGTAGAAGCTTTCACTCACACTCCGGTAGCAATTTGGTATGATGCTGATGCCAAAATCAATGAGACTCGGTGGTGGCAAGCACTGTTAGAACGTTTACCTGATGGTGGCTTACTGATAGTAGACATGGGATTTTATGGTTTTGAGTGGTTTGATTCTCTTACCGCAGCTGGCAAGTATATACTCACACGCCAAAAGAATTTGGTGACATATCGGGTAACACGTGTACTTTCTCAAGGCTCTCACTACAAAGACGAAATTATTCATATGGGATTGAATCACACTCACCCTTGCCACCATCCCATGCGCCTAGTATCAGTATTGTGGGGTAAGACTTGGTATCATTATTTAACTAATGTTCTTGACCCACAACAACTTTCGGCACAAGAAGTTTGTGATTTATACCGACGACGTTGGCGGATTGAGGACGCATTTTTATTGACTAAGCGATTGTTGGGCTTGTCCTATCTGTGGGTTGGTGGTACTAACGGTGTACAAATGCAAATATACGCTACTTGGATTTTCTACGCTGTTCTGAATGACTTGTGTGCTGATGTAGCGATCACTCTACGACAGCCCATTGAACGCATTTCCGTAGAAATGGTGTTTCGCAGTTTATATTTTTTTCACCGCGCACTTTTACTTAACGCTGAGTTAAAACTTATTCCTTGGCTTGTCGAACATTATCGTTCGATGGGCTTGGTTAAAGCCGTCCGTCAACGTCACCGACGAACTGCTGCTTGGTCACTTGACATTTGGGCTAATGCCTTAACTTGACACCTATGCACTTGGGTACGATAATTTTATACCTCTGGCAATACTGCCAAAACTATAAAGAACTCAATTTATGACTAAACCAATACTGCTTTTTCTTGATATTAATGGTGTAATCGATGTTCAAGAAGACGGTAAAACACCAGAACAGATTTCAAAGCGTGAGACAGGATACCCTGTCCCTGGAGCTAAAGAATTCTTGCAGGTAATAGATAGCTGTCCCTGGATTCATCCTATGTGGATTTCTTCTTGGGGATGGCAGTCCCAGGAGTGGAATAATTGGTCAAAAACCCGCCTCTGGCCTGTTGCTTATTCCTTTGAAGAGTTTGAAAAAGAAGAAGCACTGAAATTATTTCCAGATGCAAGTGATAAATATTTAGCAGCACGCTGGCATAGCCGAGACTGGCAACATCGCATTGTATGGATTGAAGATGGCTTTTGTATTATGCTGAAAGCTTTAAATTGGGCACAAAGCAATCCTAAAGTTAAATTGATTGATACCTCGCCGACTATGAAAGAGCGTCGTCAAGGTTCCGAGATGGGAATAAGACCCTGGAATATTGAACGAGTCTGTGATGCATTAGATATTCAAGAAAATCGAGAAATATTGTTGAATCAAATTAAGGCTCCTGTTCCCGATTTAACCCAAAATATAATTTCTGATACTGAATCAAATCAAAAAATAACATCTAATCAAATTAATGCTTCCATCACACATTTTGTAGAGCCATTAAAAAAGCAGTTACTAGATTCAAACAAAAATGCTAAAAATTCGGATAATCCAACGCCATTTATATTGAAAATTCGTAATCTCTTTAAACTGGGAAATCGTACTTAATATAAATTAATTAGCCATTAAAGTTATATCTAAAATTCCAGCATACCCAGATGTAGTTACTACGCTATTGGTTCAGACAGCAATCCTGACATATCTAATATTCGTTCTGACCAAGCACTAGCTTGCTCGGACATATTTCTGCGTTCGCTACCATTAGACCAGATACTATCAAAAGTTAATCTCCATCGTGCCAGTTGAACTTGAATGTTAACCAGTTCTTCAGCATATTCAGGCTCAATTTCTGCTGCCGTCCATTCGAGAAAACACATAGTTTCATCTGCAACACTTTTAACCGCTTCAGGGTAAGCAGTGTCACAAAATGTTCTCAGCCTAGCTAAATTAGAAGCTATATGTCCTAAGCGAAGTGATGTATTTTCACTTTGAAAATGTACTTGTTTTTTATCTAAATTCTGGTTCATATCGACCAATTAGCTACTGAGTTATTTTTTAACACGTTCTTGAATGGCTGGGTCTTGAATTAGCATTGAGCGATTATTTTGACTTGGACGAATGTTAATAATCGATTCATTGATTAAAAGGAGTCCAGTCAGCACCCCAGATATCTCGCTGTCTACTACCGTCTTCAAGCAATGTTGCTTCGCAAAAAGCGTGTTTCTCTCCTCCTCCAGCTAAAATACCTCTTTCTATGTCTACTGCTATTTTGATATATAGTTTCAAAGTTTGCAGCATTTGATGAAATTCTTCTAATATTGCTCTTTGCTTGATAATGAGTACCAAAATCTCACTCCTAACACTCTAAATACGTAACTAGCTACAAGTTTTATTTTTGTGGAACCACCAAATAAATCTCTGTATTGAACAATTAAATAAATTCCACCTCATTTGGAAAAATAAATTCACACTCAACAGGTGATAACCAAATATGACAAATTACATTGTCATATTCTTCTGCTTCAACTATCGC
>NZ_NOLK01000137.1:0-22728 GCF_002245985.1 Nostoc sp. 'Peltigera membranacea cyanobiont' 232 | reverse complement strand
GGGAGCAGGGGACAAGGTGACTTGAGTGAGAACTTAAACAAGTCTTTCCCAATGCCCAATGCCCATTAATTCTGATTAGCTTTCCAGTTTGTTAGATCGGTTAAAGAGCGATCGCGGTAACGTCCATAACGCTCTGGTTTACTTTTGATTTTCATTCCCAAATCGGGAAAAATTCCAAAATTGGGCGGCATTGGTTGAAAATGCTTCGGCGAAGCGGAACTTATAAATTCCACTAACGCACCCATCATTGTTGTTGCTGGTAAAACCAAAGTTTCTTTACCCAAAGCTAGCCGCGCGGCATTAATTCCCGCCAAGCAGCCACCCGCAGCCGCAGCAGTGTAGCCTTCAGTACCAATCAACTGTCCCGCAGCTAACAATGTCGGACGTTCTTTAAATTGCAGAGTTGGATGCATTAGCTGAGGTGCATTAAGAAAAGTATTGCGGTGCATCACTCCCAACCGCACAAACTCTGCCTTTTCCAAACTAGGAATTAGCTGAAATATCCGTTTTTGCTCACCCCAACGCAGATTAGTTTGGAATCCTACCATATTCCACAGTTGACCGGCTTTGTCTTCTTGTCGTAACTGCACCACAGCATAAGGACGTTCCCCGGTGCGAGTATCTGACAATCCTACTGGTTTTAAGGGGCCGTAACGCATGGTATCTTCGCCACGCTGTGCTAGTTCTTCAATAGGTAAACAAGCTTCAAAAAATTTCGCCGTTTCCCGTTCAAAACCCTTGAGTTCTGTTTGTTCCGCAATACATAGTTCTTCTCTAAAGTGCAAATACTGCTCTTTATTCATTGGGCAGTTGAGATAAGCGGCTTCACCTTTGTCATAACGTGATGCCATAAAAGCAATGTCACGGTTAATCGATTCTCCCACAATTATCGGACTCGCAGCATCAAAAAAGCTCAGGTATTCCATCCCCGTAAAGCGCTGCAAATCTTCGGCTAAGTCGGGACTGGTTAAAGGCCCAGTTGCCAAAACCACAATTCCTTCGGGAATGGCAGATACTTCACCCCGACGAAATTCAATTAAAGGATGGCTGGCTAAAGTTTGAGTCAAGTCTTGGCCAAATTGTCCCCTATCGACGGCTAGCGCCCCACCAGCAGGTACGGCGTGTTCATCAGCTTTGGAAATGACGATAGAACCTAGTTGACGTAATTCTTCGTGCAATAATCCCGCCGCGCGATCGCTTGCCATTGCCCCAAAGGAATTACTACACACTAATTCTGCCAAATGTTCTGTATGATGAGCAGGACTGAAGCGTTTTGGCCGCATTTCATGGAGAATTACCGGCACTCCAGCTTGGGCTATTTGCCACGCTGCCTCTGTTCCAGCTAGTCCACCTCCAATTACTTGTATCGGTTGTTGTTCCATAGTTAAATTTTTAGTTTCTATATCAATAAGTATCACAGAAGTAAAATTAAATAAAAAAAGGCTAATTTATGACTACTTCTGTAAATCCAACAGCAGCATTTACAAATTATCTGTGTCAATTCCTTTTTTTTTGAGTTTAGCTAGCAATTCTTGATAGCGATCGCGCTCTTTTTCTAATTCTTGTAAAGCCGCTTCCTTTGCTTGTGAAGCCGCTTCTAATTCTTGTAAAGCCGCTTCCTTTTCTTGACATTCCCGTTCTGCACGTTGGCGTTCCTGTTCCCGTAACTGGTCAATTTCTACTGGTGACAAAAACTTTTGTCCGGTGGGAGAAACAATTTCTAGATTATCCGGTGTTAATGTAAAACGGATTCCCAAACGCGGACTTACCCAGCCATTCATCTCTTCGATAACTTCAAAACTATCCCCAGAACGCAGCAAGCCATTTAAATCGTTCTTAGCTGGATCGTAAATATAATATTCTTCAACGCCGTAACGCTGGTAAAACTGCAATTTTTTAGCCATTTCTTTGAGGGTGTTACCTGGCAAGAGAATTTCAAATACTACCTGTGGTGGTATATTATCTTCATTCCACTGTAAATAGGAACTCCGTTTTCCTTTTGGTCTGCCAAAAACTACCATCGTATCGGGCGCTTGTTTAATATTAGGGTTTCCTTGAACTGGATACCAAAACAAATCTCCGGCGATAAATACATCAGCCGACGATGGAAATAAGATTTCTAAATTTTCTTTAATTTTGACAATCCATGCAAATTGTTCTGTATTATCCGCCATTGGCTGTCCGTCACTTTCTGGGTAGATGACTTCGATTGTGGTTTCTGGTGTGACTACCAGTATCTATATTTCTTCTGGGATAAATCACCACTCCTCGCCAAGAATTTTTAGATTTCTTTTGCCGCAAATAGAGAAATGCTTCTGAAACTAGGCGCAAATAAATATCTGAATCTGGTTGAAATTGAACTTCAACGAAGTAAATCGGATTTTCTTCGTTTTGAGTGGGAAGAAATACACCATCTACTCTAAAGGCTGTTTGTTTGATTTCAACTGAAGAGAATTGATAGGTATTTGCAGTTTCGGGAGGATTGCCAATTAGTTCAAAGAAAATACTAGGAAATTCTTGAAATAGACGATAAAATATGCTGTGAGTTTTCACTCTGGATGTTATAGCACAGTTTTTAACTTCAGCAATTTTATAATGCGCGGCTCTCTGATTGCATAAATTATTCCAGGTGGAAACTAGCTATTTGGCAGCTTTTTGTATTTTTTGATCGTAAAATCCATATTTATGGAAATTTCCGATCGCGCACTTCTACGGCATAATCTTGCACAGCCTTGGTAATCGTCTCTCGCAAGTTGGTGTAAACCTTGGCGAATGGTGGATGCTTCTCGGCAAGTCCGATTACATCCGAGGTAACTAAAACCTGTCCATCGCAGTGAGTTCCTGCACCGATACCAATTGTCGGAATGCTCAGTTTTTGTGTAATCTGCATTGCCAAATCTGCGGGTATATGCTCTAAAACTAGAGAAAATACACCTGCTTGTTCGAGAGCGATCGCTTCTTGTAGAATTTTCTCACTCGCTTCTTGGGTTTTCCCTTGTTGTCGCAAACCCAGTTGATGTACTGATTGCGGTGTCAAACCTACATGACCCATTACCGGAATTCCAGCTTCTACCAAACGAGTAATAGTTTCTGCGATCGCTGGATAACCACCTTCCAATTTTACCGCTTGAGCGCCCGTTTCCTTCAGCACCCGCCCTGCTGAATGCATTGCCTGTTGGAGACTTTCTTGATACGTCAAAAATGGTAAATCTACAACTACTAATGCTCGTTTAACCCCACGGCGCACAGATTTGGCGTGGTATATCATCTCATCCAAAGTTATCGGCAGTGTTGTTTCATACCCTAAAACTACTGCCATAGAGTCACCCACAAGGATTAAGTCTACACCAGCTGCATCGATGAGTTGAGCGATCGCATAATCCCAGGCGGTCAATGCCACAATTGAACGTCCCTGTTGTTTCCATTGAATTAATTGCTGGGTAGTGATTGCCATTTTTTGAGTGCTGAGTGCTGAGTTAGGAGTTAAGGCATCAAGTAAAAATAAGTAGTGCGTTCGCGTAGCGTGTCCGAAGGACAAACATCTTGCTCGCGCGGGCAAGATGCCCGCACTACAAATATTAAATTGTTCAACTTATTTTTACACGACTCCTAAGAGTTACGAGTTAGAAGTGAAGATAGAAGTTAGGAGTTAGCAGTGAAGATAGGAGTCAATAGTTGAGAGTTTAATTTAATTCATAACTCCTAACTCCTAACTCCTAACTCTTAATCTTGTCATTTAACAGCGCGACTGAAAGCAATATGGGGTTTTGCACTGTTCGTTTTGGGCATTAACCAAGCTAGACCTTCACTAGTGCCGATCCATAATTTACTAGCGATATCAGGTGCAAGGGTAAGAACCCGACTAGAAGGAAGTCCAGCAACTTCTGCATCTAACACAGCGCCTGTATTTGGATTTAATCGTAACAAACCATTGCTAGTTCCAACCCAGACACTACCATCTTTAGCAAAACGCACCACCTTCACGTCACGCCCACGTAAACGAGTTACAGACCGTAACACTGCGCCAGTTTTTGGGTTAATAACTAACAAATTATTCGGCATTCCCGCCCAAATTAATCCTTCTGGACTGATAGCTAAAGCTTGAACAGTCGTCCCTGGCAAATCGGCAATCCGCTTCATAATCCCAGCACTAGCCGTATTTACCCGCACCAATCCATCAAGAGTGCCAACCCACAGTTGACCTTCAGCATCTAAGGTTAGAGTGTTAGCGCTGACACCAGGCAGATTTTTTACTGTTGTCATAATCAAGCCTTGGTCGGGACTAATTAAAGCTAAACCGCTATCAGTTCCAGTCCACAAATAACCCCGTTTGTCAAGTAACAATGACAAAACCCTTTTGGAAGGCAAAAATAAATTCTGCGCGGTTATTTCGCTAGTGCGGGGGTCTACTCGGAACAATCCCTCATAACTTCCCACCCACAAACGTCCTACTTTATCTTGGGCTAAAGCACCAATGGCAACATTCGGTAAGCTAACACGAGAAATAATCTTGCCGGTTTTAGGATCGATCCGCGACAATCCCCGCCAAGAACCTACCCAAAGATTGCCTGTAAAATCTTCCAGCAAGTTACCGACACGATAATCAGTTACTGGCGAATTTTCTTGCACTCCACGCTCATCGGGTAATGGTTCTACTCGCGGTGGCGGTGCAGAAGGTGGGTAAGCAGGGGTTAGATCGGATGATTTAATGTCAGGAGTTTTTTGTGCCCATCCCGTACCTGGCACAGCTATCAACCCCAGCAAGATAGAAGTAATCAATAAACTAGTACGCTTGTAAAACAATACCACGGTGACATTTCCTTTGGAGACAATACCCATAGCCGTTACCTAAACTGGCTTTGGGTTAATTTCAGTGTTCCCTTAGCTGAGATTTTTTAAACGTCATCTGGAATTTTTCTCAAATTTTTATAGGTTTTGGGGATTGGGCATTGGGGACTAGGGATGAGTTTTCCTAACCCAATACCCAGTACCCAATCCCTTCACTACATTGATTGATGACACTTTGTAAAGCATTTGTAACAAAATGTTTAAATCTTTATGTAATAACAAAATTAAATAGATAAGTTAAAAACTTTCAAAGAATAACTTATCAAATTCTTGATATATTGTGAGACAAGTTACAAATTTAAGTGGCGTGCAATTTTTTATCTTTCGCTCACCACTCTGCTAAATCTCTGTCAAGTAAATTCTTTTATGGTATCTTTTCCATCAACGGAGAAGATAAAAGGAGTATAAAAGCGGAAATGTGTGCCAGCCAGCCCAATTCCCTGAATACCTCCATTTGTAGGGAAATTATCTAAATGCTAACCGCGAAAAGCGGAAGTTTTTGTGAAATTGAGAAGGTTTAGTTGAGTGCAAAGAAGAGGTAAAAAATAATTTTGATTTGTAACAAGAGGAAACAGTAGAAGCGCTAGGTCGTGTACCCCTAGAAGGGGATAACACTGGTGACTAAGGCTACCACCGCAACCAAAGTGTGCGCCGCAAAAAAACTGCTACCTTTTGCCAAAGACAACCCCTAACAAAAATTTTTCCTGAATCTTCCTCTCATTTAAGGGGGGAAAGAACCAGGTGGGGGGAAGTTGCACAAAACATGATTTGATAATTAACAAGAGTGATTTCAGGGAAGGATAAAATATGTCTTACGCTCAAACGAAGACTCAGAGCAAATCTGGGTATAAAGCCGGGGTTCAAGATTACAGACTAACTTATTACACACCCGATTACACACCAAAAGATACCGATCTTCTAGCTGCGTTCCGTATGACACCTCAGCCTGGTGTTCCTCCCGAAGAAGCAGGTGCGGCTGTTGCGGCTGAATCTTCCACAGGTACTTGGACAACTGTGTGGACAGATTTGCTCACCGACCTCGATCGCTACAAAGGTCGTTGTTATGATATCGAACCAGTTCCCGGCGAAGACAACCAGTACATTTGCTATGTTGCCTATCCTTTGGACTTGTTTGAAGAAGGTTCTGTAACCAACGTATTAACCTCAATTGTCGGTAACGTATTTGGTTTCAAAGCTCTGCGGGCACTACGTCTAGAAGACATCCGTTTCCCAGTAGCTTACATCAAGACCTTCCAAGGGCCTCCTCACGGTATCCAAGTTGAGCGCGACAAGTTAAACAAATACGGTCGTCCTTTGCTGGGTTGTACCATTAAGCCCAAATTGGGTCTTTCCGCTAAGAACTACGGACGCGCTGTATACGAGTGCTTGCGCGGTGGTTTGGACTTCACCAAAGACGACGAAAACATCAACTCCGCACCATTCCAAAGATGGCGCGATCGCTTCTTGTTCGTTTCTGAAGCTATCAGCAAAGCCCAAGCTGAAACCGGTGAAATCAAAGGTCACTACCTCAACGTCACCGCCCCCACCTGCGAACAAATGTTGCAACGGGCTGAGTTCGCTAAAGAACTCAAACAGCCCATCATCATGCATGACTACCTCACCGCAGGTTTCACCGCGAACACCACATTGTCTCGTTGGTGCCGCGATAACGGTATCTTGCTACACATTCACCGGGCAATGCACGCTGTAATTGACCGTCAAAAAAACCACGGTATCCACTTCCGTGTATTAGCTAAAGCTTTACGTTTGTCTGGTGGCGATCACATCCACACTGGTACAGTAGTTGGTAAGTTGGAAGGTGAGCGCGGCATCACAATGGGCTTCGTTGACCTGTTGCGTGAAAACTACATTGAGCAAGACAAGTCTCGTGGTATTTACTTTACCCAAGACTGGGCTTCTCTACCTGGTGTAATGGCAGTTGCTTCTGGTGGTATCCACGTATGGCACATGCCAGCGCTGGTAGAAATCTTTGGTGATGACTCCGTACTACAATTTGGTGGTGGTACTCTGGGACACCCTTGGGGTAACGCTCCTGGTGCAACTGCTAACCGCGTCGCCCTGGAAGCCGTTGTTCAAGCTCGTAACGAAGGCCGCAACTTGGCTCGTGAAGGTAACGATATCATCCGCGAAGCTGCCAAGTGGTCTCCTGAACTGGCTGTTGCTTGCGAACTGTGGAAAGAAATCAAGTTCGAGTTTGAAGCAATGGATACCGTCTGATCTGAGTTAACAGTTAAGAGTTAAGAGTTAGAAGTAGAGACGCGATGAATCGCGTCTGTAAAGGAGTTAGGATTTGCATTAATTCATAACTCATAACTCATAACTCATAACTCTTCAGGGCTGGGGTCAAGCATGAATCTTAAGCAAATTGCGAAGGACACAGCCAAAACTCTCCAAAGCTATCTGACTTATCAGGCTCTAAGGACAGTATTGGCACAGCTAGGCGAAACGAATCCTCCATTAGAACTTTGGCTTCATAACTTTTCGTCTGGCAAAATTCAGAATGGTGAATCATACATTGAGCAACTGTTGCAAGAAAAACCAGATTTGGCTTTGCGAATCATGACTGTTAGAGAACACATTGTGGAAGAAATTGCAGAATTTTTACCGGAAATGGTTCGCACTGGCATTCAGCAAGCCAACATGGAACAGCGTCGCCAGCATTTAGAACGCATCACACGAATAGACACATCTAACCCCAGCCTGCACACAGAAAAGCAAGCAACTTCAGATCCGAATTTGGATAACTTATCTAATTAGTTCGGTCAACCTAGTAGTAAAAAATCGCAACCCATTATCAAAATCTATGCAAACTTTACCAAAAGAGCGTCGTTACGAAACCCTTTCTTATCTGCCACCCCTGACTGATGCTCAAATTGCCAAACAGATCCAGTACATTTTGAATCAAGGTTACATTCCAGCGATCGAGTTTAACGAAACTTCTGAGCCAACAGAATTGTATTGGACAATGTGGAAGCTGCCTTTGTTCGGTGCTAAATCTACTCAAGAAGTACTGAGCGAAGTTCAAGGATGCCGTTCTCAATTCAGCACTAGCTATATTCGTGTTGTAGGTTTTGACAACATCAAGCAGTGCCAAATTCTCAGCTTTCTTGTTCACAAACCTAACAAAGCTAACAGATACTAAAGCTAGCGAGCTTTAAATAATTAGTTTATCCCCATAGGAGAGGTAGAATTATCTGCCTCTCCTATTTACTAGATTTTGTTTGAAACGTAAATAAAGGGGCGTGGAGTTATTCTCTCTGTGCCTCTATGTTTTTTAAGAGAGTAATAATGCTACAAGAGGTAAGAATTTGTTTTGTTGGTGACTCCTTTGTTAACGGCACCGGCGATCCAGAATGTCTTGGTTGGACAGGGAGAGTATGTGCTAATGCTAATAAAAAAGGTTATGACATTACCTACTATAATTTAGGAATTAGGCGTGATACTAGTACTGATATAGCAAACCGTTGGTTACAGGAAGTATCACTGCGATTAGCCAAAGAATATGATAGCAGAGTTGTGTTTTCTTTTGGATTGAATGACACAACATTAGAAAATGGTAAAACTCGTGTGGATTTGGCAGATTCACTCAAAAATGCCTATGAAATTTTAAGTGAAGCTCAAAAATTATATCCTGTTTTGATGGTTGGTCCTGCACCATACGTAGAACAAGAAGATCCTCAAAGAAAGCAGAGAACTATAGATTTATCTAAGCAATCAATATGCTTTGATTTGTAAAGGATTAAATGTACCTTATTTAGACATTTTTCCGATATTAGAAAAATCAAATATCTGGATTAATGAAGCAAAAGATAATGATGGTGTTCATCCAAGAGCAGGCGGTTATGCAGAATTTGCCCAAATAGTAGAAAATTGGGACGCTTGGTTAAATTGGTTTCCTCCGACTTAATCGAGCATTCAAAGTTAGGATAGTGGTAGCACCTAATTTTTATATCCAAAGGTGAATTATGCAACAAATTACTTTAGCTGAAGCATCTCAAAACTTACCTGACTTAATTGAAGCAGCACTCGGTGGCGAGGAAATCATCATCATCAAAGATAATCAACCTTTGGTGAAGTTAACTCCTGTGTCGCCACTTAAACACCGTCCTAAGTATGGTAGTGCCAAAGGACTTATAACAATATCTGATGACTTTGATGAACCACTAGAAGATTTTAAGGAATATATGTAATGAGGCAGCTACTGGACACTCATATTTTTATTTGGTTTGTGATGGGTGATCCAAGAATCAGCGTTAGTATGCGATCGCAAATTGAAAATAATGAAAATCTACTGAGTATTGTTAGTGTTTGGGAAATGGCAATCAAGCACAGCATTGGTAAACTCAACTTGGGTCTGGCTTTTGACGAGTTTATCGAACAGCAAATAATTAGGAATGGTATTGAATTACTGCCAATCACTATAGACCATATTATTGTTGTTGCTACACTACCCTTACATCATCGCGATCCATTTGACCGAATTTTAATTGCACAATCGGTAGTGGAAAATATACCATTACTGAGTGCTGATAAAATTTTTGATGCATATCCAATAAGACGTGTGTGGTAGCGTTGCATTTCTTCCAAAAGATAAATAAACAGTCATCACCAAAAAAACTTAACATTACTTTAAGCAGTGCTAGGCAAAGATAATTATTATGGGTTACTACATCGCTCCCCGCTTTCTGGACAAATTGGCTGTCCACATTACCAAAAACTTTCTAAAGCTTCCTGGCGTGCGAGTTCCCGTGATTTTAGGTATTCACGGACGCAAAGGTGAAGGCAAAACATTTCAATGTCAATTAGTCTTCGAGAAAATGGGTATCGAGGTGACTAATATATCTGGCGGCGAATTGGAAAGTCCAGATGCAGGAGATCCGGCGCGGTTGATTCGGTTGCGCTATCGAGAAACAGCAGAACTGATCAAAGTACGCGGCAAAATGTGCGTACTGATGATTAACGATTTAGATGCGGGTGCTGGGCGCTTTGATGAAGGCACTCAATATACTGTAAATACGCAGTTGGTGAATGCCACACTGATGAATATTGCTGATAATCCCACAGATGTACAGTTACCTGGAAGCTATGATTCCACGCCTTTACATCGTGTGCCGATTATTGTTACAGGTAATGATTTTTCCACCCTCTATGCACCGTTAATTCGGGATGGACGGATGGAGAAATTTTACTGGGAACCAGACAGAGACGACAAAGTGGGAATTGTCAAGGGAATTTTTGAACAGGATGGACTGTCGCAGAAGGAAGTTGAACAGCTAGTTGATACTTTTGTCAATCAGTCAATTGACTTTTTTAGCGCTTTGCGATCGCGCATTTATGACGAACAAATCCGCAACTACATCCATAAAGTCGGTTTTGAGCGGGTATCTTTGAGTGTGGTTAACAGCACTGAAGGGCCACCAGAATTTAAAAAGCCAGATTTCAGGCTATCTCACTTGATCGAGTCTGGTAACTTCCTGGTTGGCGAACAAAAACGGGTGGAAAATTCCCATTTGGTTGATGATTACAATCGACTCAATCGAGGTAGAAATTCTCAATCTGCACCACCGCCTGCGACACCAATTAATCAGTCGTCAAGTAATGGTGCAATTCAAGAACCAAAAACTAATGGAAATGGATTCCAGAAGCAGGAAGCATCCAGTAGCCATTTAACCCTGGATACACAAGCTCAAATTAGGCAATTATTGTCTCAAGGTTACAAAATTAGCATTGAACACGTCGATGAGCGCCGTTTCCGCATGGGTTCATGGCAAACTTGTGTTCATAGCCACATAGATGCAGAGTCTGATGCAATATCAAATTTGGAAGCAACTCTGGCAGAATATAGCGGTGAGTATGTGCGCTTGGTAGGTATCGATCCGAAAGCCAAGCGGCGGGTGGTGGAAACGATTATTCAGCGTCCAGATGGGAAAAATTAGGAGTAGATAATTGAGAAAGAGCGATCGCTTTTGTCAATTCTTAAATAACTGGAAAAATATGCTTCCTCAATTTCAAGACTTACGCAAAAAATAGCCCAAACCTTGATTTTTTTGGTAGGGGCAATTCACCAATTGCCCTTACTGTCTGGAGTTTTGCTAAGTCCTCAATTTGATAGCTGAATCCTTACCTTTTAACTACAGGTAGCAGCTGAAGCCGAGTTAACCTTTGTTAAATCGCCAGTGAATACTGCTGTGTATATATAAGGTGATGAACCAGTGCAAGTCATGGAATTTGTATTAGCGCGACGGGGAGTCCACCATGACTTTGCCTGCACAGTTAAATTTGTGCCATTCCATGATAGGGTTTGGACAACTAAAGAGTTTGTATTTCCATTATCCGCCTTTTTCGCAGATAAAAATGTGGCATAGTTAACCTCCCCATTGGCTGGATTAATCCGGGCTATAACTGCGACTTTTGGCCCGCCTCCACTACCATAGCTAGACAACCAACGCCCAGTTGCAAAGCGGCGAAAATCACTACCAGTCTGACTACCAGTGGAAGAGTAAACGCCATATAAAACATCCCCACCATTCCAATACAATCCGTAACCTGTACCATCGTCATTCGTTGTTTCGTAATCAGTCCGACACCATGATTTAATACTATTGTTGAAACGGATAGTTACAGGGTTTTTGTTATTAGATGAGACTTGCTGATAACCAATGTAAAAGGCTGAACTTCCATTAACTACTCTGGGGCCATTTTTAGCTTTAATTGTCGCTTCACTATCATTACAACTGAATGTCACAGCACTACTAATAGATGAATTGATAGTTTCAGCAAAAGCCGGAAGAACTTTTTGTGTGATTACTAAATCAGCTACTAGTAATATAGACAAAGAGAAACCTGCCAAATACTTCTGTAATTTGGGAGAATAAATCATGGTATAAACTTGCCGAGAAATTGTAAGGAAAAACACCGTATTACTATAAACTCTAATGACAGTTTAAACAAGCAATTGTTTTGAAAGTCTCAGATTGCAGCATTGTCAATATCAGGAAAAATGATATTACACTACAAAATGTATAAGCTAATATGCATGATATGGCATGATATTATCTGAATTCTTCTTCAAGAAATGGCATCTCAGGAATCATGAAAATTACTAAATCATAGATTTGGTGGAGATGCAAAAACTTAGTTTATTCAGGCGATTTTTTGGTCAGAATTAATTTTAAATTCTGACGAATGGCATCAATATTGCTGTTTGATAAATTGCGATGTCTACGACGGGCTACGCCTACGCACTAGTCCGCAACAAATAGTTTTAATGAACAATTCGCATTTGCTCATTCTCTATATCTATTGTTAGAAGCTTTAATCCATATTTGAATCAGTTGTTTTCTGTCCATCGGATCTAAATTCAGCTTTTCCTAGAACATAGATATATTTGTTAGAGAGGGTTCTAGAGTTAGTTTGGCTTAGTAAAGTTGTTTTCTGGTTCAGTAATATTCGTGAATAATTTTATTTTTATGAAACCAATACATACATCTGAGTAATTTCTCTTAATTCAGAGACTGCATCTGGTTTTTTGGACGATTGCTTTAACGTTAGTTAATGGCTTCTAATGGAAGCGCATAGACGCATAGCGGTTTGCCATCATCATCTACGAGGTGTAACTTCAAAATGGAAGAGAACTAGAGTCAGAGTATGTATTTATACTGATAAAATATTGGTAATGACAAGTTTAAAAAAATGGTGAATAACCTTTTTAAAATTCTCCTTTTTAAATAGGATTTAAAGTTTTTGAGACATCAGCCACTATTTAGAAAAAGTTCTCTTAATTGATTAGATTTTTTCAGCAGATAAATGCTGCTTTACTACATCTAAACGCGAACAATTCCAATAATCGACGTGAGAGACAATCAAACCATCAGAGTTAAGACCTAATTCACTCCTACCAGGAATAGAAATTCGTGGCTTCCAGGGAAGAGGAGTATTCCAACTGAGTGTCCACTCAGTTTTTATTGTGTCTCCTAAACGTTGAATATTATGTAAGTCCATCTTGGGATCTAAAAACCAAGTTTGGATGAAATTAATCATTTCTTTATAACGTTTAACACCACTAAACTTATTCAGTGGATCTTTAAAATAAACATCTGGAGCGTAAATAGTGTAAGTTTGATTTACTGGGAATCTTTGATAGTCTTCTTTGAGGATTTCAATGATATCCATGATAAATAGATATATCAGTAAATTACTTTAATATGTAAACGTGGTGTGGATATAAATCCCGATTAAAAGTTGAAATCAACCTTCATTCCATAAGCGTTCTAACTGATGCCGCCAAGCAGCTAGAACTTCTTCTCGCGCCTCTAAGCTTTGATTGATTTCACCCATAAATCCTTCTGCATAAAAGCGTTCTAAGCTTTGCATAGTAGCTTGAAGAGATTGTCCTTGCAGTTTTGCTGCCTGAATAATTTGCCGGATGCGGCTTTCAATTAGTCGATTAAAAACATTATTTAATCTAGCCTGATAGAGAGATACAAGTCGGTTGATTGCATTAGACAAATCTTCACTCACTAAAGTACCACTATTATGTTGAAATACCCCCCAAATTACTCCTTCATACAAAGCGTAACGTACTTCCTGAGTGTCATCAAAGTTGGCTTCTAGGAACTGTCCTAAAAATGGTTGCCCTTCCTCTACGGACACAATAGGCAGTAAAACTCGTAGCCAAGTATTATCTTCGGAAAGCAGCACTAACAGCCGAAAAGTTGAAGTGTCTATTTGCCACGATCCTGGCTCGATCGCACTAACCGCCGATGTGCTAAATAATTCTGTTAACGTATCCGCAATTTCTTCAACTGTCATAAGCCTTTGTTTACAACATATAGCTTCTAGATTAGCGCAGAGATGCATCAGCTTATTCACTGAAACTCTGTGGTGCTGCTGCAAAACTTTCTGTTGTAAAAAAGTTTCAGTTCCCTTGAACGCGTAGTGGGGGCTTACACTTAGCTGTATGCCCCCACAAATAATGTATTCCACTAAATTGAAATATTTTATTAGATCGTTGAATTGCTCAAAAACACGATACCGATCGCACACAAAGCGAAGCCAGCAACGCTAATTTTCCAGGGTAAAGTTCGGTTTATTTCTCCCATACCCATTGCAACACCAATTTCTCTGGCACTCATGGCAACCGCAAACAGAGTCAATGTCATACCTAGTATATAGGCAACTAATGGAATGATTCCTGCCCCAATAATAGATTCAGCTACAGTGTAACCCTGAAATGAACCAGCACTGATGCCCATCAGAGCAAGTACCACAAAGCTTGGTTGATTTGGAATTATGAGCATAGTACCAAAAACGATGGTAGAAATGGCAAACGCTATTTCTATGGCTGGTAAATTTAGCTGGAATAGATGAATTACAATGCCCAAGATTGCTGCTAAGACAAAACATGCAGCGATCGCAGCGCCACGAACAAACATAGATGACAGTAAGCCAATAGCAATAATACCCACTAAACAATCCAAACCAATTACTGGATCTGCCAATCCCCAGACAAAGCCTTCCCAGCAGTTAGTGATGGTATGGTTAAGTGGTGTTCCACTTAATGAACTCAGTAAGCTAATTAAAATTAAAGCTGCGATCGCTCCAACATGGCGATCGGCTAACTTCGAGGTATAAAATTCCCCTGAAGCACGGAATTCTGATAATTTAGTTTTGAACATCACTATATGCCAAATTAGTTTCTTCGGTAATTTATACTACCCACCTATTAAAAAAACTAACGTGGTAATTACACCACCTTTTACTAGTTTTATAAAGTTATGTAAAGCATCAGTAGTAGGAACAGTCCTCTTCTAAGCAAGTGCGATCGGATGGCTAATCAAGAATCAAATCAACTCAACAATCGCCCTAACAACTGCTGACAATATAACTAAACTATAAAAATGAATCTAAACTACGGTGAATTCCATATATTGGAGCGAGAACTAGAAGCTTTTCCACCGATGCATCGAATAGCGTTAGCTAACCATCCGTTTACAGTACGAGAAATGGCAAAACAAAGCGAAGACTTGCAGCACTTACAAGAAACTCCCACCTTAACTACTGAGTTTTTGCAGAGGCTGCGTACTTCTTCTGAAAATGGTGGTAAAAGTCTACTAGATTTAAGTTGACAAAACAATAAAATTCCAGTTTTAAGAATTTTCTTAAAACTATTTATGAGCTAGTATCATTGTTGCTACCACTGCTAAATGAAGATTTTTTCCAATAGATTAAACCTTTACCTAACCTAAAACTTTTCTTAACTGAACTTTATTAAAAAGAAGACTAATCTAGAAAGTAACTTCATTGGAAGAGAGAATGAAATTCATCAAATTTCAACTACTTAGTGTTGCTCTCATCTTCTTTGTATGGATTAGTCCACTACACGCTAGTCCAATAGCTCAATTGCCAACTTCTTTACTTCCAGTTTCACAACAGGAAACAACATCTCTGAAAAATTCACAGGATGTATTGACTGTTGCAACTTTTAATGTCGAGAATTTAGACCCAAAAGATCGACGCTTTGATAATATTGCCAAAATTATTGGCAATAATTTGAACGCACCAGATGTCATCAGTTTGGTTGAAGTTCAAGATAACAACGGGCCAGTTGATGATGACGTTGTGGATGCAAACGAGACTTACCAAAAACTGATTGCTGCGCTCAAAAATATCGGTAGTCCAACATACGACTTTGTTGAGATTGCGCCCAGCGATGACCAAGATGGTGGAGAACCTGGAGGCAATATCCGTGTCGGTTTATTGTTTCAACCCAGCCGAATAACTCTAGCAAAACTGCCTAGAAAAGGCGGTTCATTAGATGCTGTGGCTATTACTCAAGGTGCAAATGGTCTTGACCTTTCCCTCAATCCAGGTCGGATTGACCCTACCAATAGTGCTTTCGAGGCAAGCCGTAAACCACTGGCGACAGAATTTATATTTAACGGTCAAAAAGTGTTTATCATTGCTAATCACTTTGTTTCTAAAAAGGGAGGTTCCCCTACCGATGTGAAACGAGTGAAACAAGCCGAAATCGTTAATGAATTCGTAGGACAAATACTAGAAGCTGACCCGCAAGCGAAAGTAATTGTACTGGGTGACTTAAACGATTTACCAGATTCTCTACCTCTGAAGACCTTGAAGGGTAACATTCTGGAAAATCTGACAGATAGTTTACCTGCTAGCGATCGCTTTACTTTCAAATTCAAGGGAAATCCTCAACTCATTGACCATTTGTTGGTTAGTGAAAATCTTTCTCGTGTTGCTCAACCGAAAATTGACATTGTGCATGTCAACGTTGGCTTTAGTAAGCCTGTCAGCGACCACGATCCTGTGATTGCAGCATTTACATTACCTGCTAACCAGTCCAATGACACAATTCCTCCTGTTGTTCAACCTACTCCCACTCCCGTAAGTGATTCGGCAATTATATTGCCTCAATTATCGAAAGTCGCTTTAGTTGAAGAACTAGCTAAGGAGTATACGCCCAGCAAGCCTTTGAACTACGATCGCGCAAAAGACGAAATGTTTGGCATTATTGACAACCAAGCAGGGATTGTGACAGATATCTATGCTAATTACCAAATTCGTCTAAATGGTAATGGCGATCCTAGTCAGGAAGCTGACAAGTTAGGACTGAATACCGAACACGTTTGGCCACAAAGTAAAGGGGCTGAAAACGGTAATGCCAAAAGTGACCTGCACCATCTATTTCCCGCACGCGAAGATATTAATAGCGAGCGAGGAAATAAACCCTTCGACGATATAGCCGACACCAAGACTAAAAAATGGTATCGAAATGATACTGTTCAATCTACAATTCCTACAAGTGCAATTGACGAGTTTAGCGAATCGGCATCTGCTAAATTTGAACCTAGAGAGAAAGTAAAAGGGGATATAGCTAGGGCAGTTTTTTACTTTTACACTATTTATCGGAATCAAGCTGATAAAGTAGACCGAAATTACTTTCAGAATCAGCGTCAGACTTTGTGTAAATGGAATCAGCAAGACCTACCTGATATTACTGAAATAGAACGCAGTCGTGCGATCGCTAAATTTCAAGGTAATGACAATCCATTCGTACTAGATGTCACATTAGCAAAACGCGCATACTGTGATTCTTAATACGTATAGCAATTCTATTTGATTTGTGAGTATTGCAACCCCCAGATTCCCGATTTCTTTGAGAAATCGGGGATTTTGTTTCTGCGCGTTTGATTCAAGATTGCTACAGACCAAATTTAGGATCAAACAGACTTTATCTGAATCGGAATCTGGATGGTAAACTCTGTGCCTTGAAGCGGTGTAGAAATACACTTGAGTATGCCACCATGCTTGTTGATAATTTGGTAGCTAATCGACATCCCTAGACCTCTAGCTGAACCAACAGGTTTAGTTGTAAAAAATGGGTCAAAAATTTTTTGCTTTACTTCTTCTGGCATCCCACAGCCATTATCAGCAATCCGAATTATGACTTGATTGGTGTCTAAAACCTCAGTGGAAATATGAATCTGAGGATTGTAAGTTGTCAGTTCTTGGTTGCGAGTCGTTTTATAATCGACCGCGAATAGACGACAACCAATTATTGATTCTTTCAAAGTATCGATAGAATTATTAATAATATTAATAAATACTTGATTTAGTTGTCCAGCATAGCACTCGATTTTAGGTAAGTTACCGTATTCTTTGATAACTTGAATCTCTGGATGATTTCCTTCAGCTTCCAGGCGATTTTGCAAAATTAAGAGAGTGCTATCAAGACCTTCGTGGATATCAACTTCTTTTTTTTCAGCTTCATCTAGCCGCGAGAAGTTACGCAAAGATAAGACTAGATTGGAGATCCGGTCGGCTCCCATTTTTATGGAAGATAAGATTTTCGGGAAGTCTTCTTTAATGAAATCAAGGTCAATTTCTTCAGTATAAGCTTTAATTTCTGATAGTAAATGGCAATCGCATTTTTGATAAAGCGTAATCAAATTGAGTAAATTTCTAATATATTCATTGACAATAACGATATTCCCGTCAATAAAACTCACCGGATTATTAATTTCATGGGCAATACCCGCAACTAATTGCCCTAATGAAGACATTTTTTCAGTTTGAATCAGTTGAGCTTGTGTATTTTCAAGTTCCTTTAAGGCAAGTTTTAGTTGCCAGTTAGCTACTTCTAGTTGTGCCGGACTTGGCAAAGCTAAAGCCTGGGGAATGATGGGTAAAAGTGCGATCGCTGTATATAGTGAAATAATCGCCGTAATAAATTTAATGAAAGTGGACAGCCAGTAAGTTGGATGCCAAAGCGTCCATACATCCATCAGATGGGTTGTACCACAAGAGACGATAAAAGCTCCAAATAATAAAAGTATCCATTTAAAGGGGAAATCCTTTCGTTTGTGGACAAAGTAAACAAGGGCAATGGGAATAGAATAATACACCAAAGCAATCAAAGAATCTGAGATGATGTTTAGCCACACTAAGCTCGGCTTCCAGAGGTAACAATGTCCATGTGGAATAAATGAGCTGTCAGTCAAAAAATCTTGTCCCAGGTTAAGCATATAACTATGCAATTGTCAACAACTAAACAACAAATTATACACGCTGTATAAAAAATTGTCCTTAATGTTAAATGTTGTAAGCTAAAACACATCTAATTTGCATATTCAAATTTGCTCAATATCTTGTGGGGATGGGCATCTTGCCCGCCCTGATTATGCAACTTAAATGCCGATTAGCTTACTAATGCAGTAATTCTTCAACTTGATGCTGGCTCCACAAAGTTCTGTATAAACCCTGTTGTTGTAAAAGTTCTAAGTGATTTCCAATCTGAACAATTTTTCCCTTTTCCATCACAAAAATTCTGTCCGCCGCCGCCGCCGCCGATAACTGATGGGTAATGAAAATTACTGTTTTGCGCTCAGTACCACCGGAAAGATTTTTGAGAATTTGTGTGGCTGTTTGATTATCCACACTAGAGAGAGCATCATCCAAAATTAACACTGGAGCATTAACCAGCATCGCCCTAGCCAAAGCAGTACGTTGTCGTTGACCGCCAGAAAGAGTAATACCGCGTTCCCCAACAAGAGTTTCATATTGCTGGGGAAAATTGTTAATTTCTGATTCAATTTGGGCAAGTTTAGCAACAGATTCTATCTGCTCTTGTTCGCTAATTGGATCGCCATAGCGGATATTATTTTTGATTGTAGTGCTAAATAGAAAACTATCTTGAGGAACGTAGGCGATCGCACCTCGTAAATCTGCCAAAGCTATTTTAGTAATATCCAGCCCATCTAAAAACAATTGTCCCGATCCAATATCCAACAAGCGCGGTAAAGCATTGGCTAAAGTGGATTTCCCCGAACCAATTGCCCCAACAATGGCCACGGTTTCTCCCGGAGCAATGGTAAAGTTAACATTTTCTAAAGCTGGCGTATTGGAACCAGGGTAAATGTAGGTGAGATTTTTAGCTGTCACTTCCCCTTTAAGTTCAGCCACTGGAAGGTGTATGGCATCATCTGCATCTTGAATTTTCGGTGTGACAGAGAGAATAGATTCCAAGCGGTCGATACTAACTTCACCCCGTTGGTAGGTAGTAATTGTGAATCCTAAAATGGCTGTGGGAAAAACTAGACGCTCTACAAAGATTAACAGTGCTAAAAAATCGCCAACCGTAAGCGCCCCAGAAGACATCCGCGCCGCCCCTAGCCAGATGATTACTAGTAAACTGATATTAGCTAGCCCGCCAATTAGCCCAAACAGTGTATTTCGGAGTTTTGCCAGTTCTAGGTTAGCAGTCAATAGCTGCTGATTTTTCTTAGCGAAGGCTCGACGCTCATTTGCTTCTTGGGCATAGATTTTAATTAAGGCAATGCCACTAATATCCTCCTGGATGAGTTCGCTGATGTCAGAGAGTTGCTCTTGGACTGTTGCTTGTTGTTTGCGTAAGCGATTGCTAAACAGACTCACCAACAAGAGCATAAAAGGGTAAACTGCCAGAGACGCTAGTGTGAGATCCACACTAATCGCCAGCATTACTGGCAGTGTCAGGGCGTAGGCAAACACCGTATTTGCCAAACTCAAAACTGCAAAACCCAATAACCGTTTGATATTGTCCACATCACTGGTAGCGCGACTAATTAAATCACCAGCAGTATTACTGGCAAAATAAGCCGGCTCCAGCTTGAGTAAGTGTTCAAAAATCCGTTGTTTCAGGTCAAATTCCACCTGACGACCCACTCCAAATAGCCAAATGCGTGATGCCATCCGCATTAGCCACATTGCCGAACTGAGTAAGACAATAATTACTACGTAATGTAGTATTTGGTAGTTGAAGGTTGTCGAGAGTTTGTCAATACCAGCACGAATCCACAAGGGGATATAAACGCCCAGAGCATTGACAGACAATAAAGCAAGAATGCCTAAAGACACATCCCGCCAATAGGGTCGTAGGTAAGCACCGAGTTTAGCAATTCGTCGAGATTTTGCCATTAAAGCAATTTTGCAACTTTATCATCCTAGATTAACTGCTACTCCAAGAAGGCAGCTATGTAGAGAGAATATGGCTTCTAAAATTAACAAGAAAGAATTCAGGAGTCAGGAGCCAGAATACCCTTTCAGGGAAGCAAGCTACAGAATTCAACTCTGTGCAACAGGAAGAGCGTCACCTGTTCGCTCTTAGCTTTCCCACAGGGTAGGGTGAATGAAAAAACGGGTTTAAGTCCCCCACCAAATTTTGAATTTGGTGGAATGCAAGACGCTTGCGGACTCACATTCTGTATTCTGACTTCTGACTTCTCTCTTACTTTATTACCGTTGAACACGCAAGAACCTGTAAATTTCAACGAGATAACTTTCCCAAGTTCTTGTTGTCAATTGCAACGTTTCCGAATTCGGTACAAAGTCTTCCAGTCGTAAACCGCGTGTGCGAATATCTTGAGGATTTCCTTGTAACAGGTAAGGAGGCACTCTCAGATTATAAGAAAGAATGCTATCCCCCCTTACATCTGAGATGTTTGCTGTGGTGGTTGGTTGCCCTAATGCCACCAGTGTCCCAGATATTGGTATAGCAGTTGCTACGTGGGTTTCACCTGTCATTGCTAGAGGTGCCCTATAGAGGAAATAAGCGACTGCGGGTGTACTTGCCAACAGTAAAATCGTCAGTGCCCAACCTATCAAGTATCCTCCTGGTTTTTCTATTCCGCCTCCTTTAATTTTTTGAGCTGCCAAAATCATCAGTAAAACAGAGGCTCCTAGAGGCTTGAGTGGAAAAGACAGCATTCTCCACAACGATGCCACAGCTGGTTCACTGGGGTTAAGAAATGATAGGGCTACGATTATCAAGATAACGACTAAGATTAATCGCCCTACAAAAGTTCCAGAGGGATAAAATCGCTGGAACAGAGAATATACGATAGTGCCAATCAGCAGCCACAACAGTACCCGGCTTAGCAATAGAAACATAGATTAACTCTCAAATTTTCTGGTGCGGTGAGCCAGTGTGGTGGTCAGACAGTCAGCTTTACTAGGGGTTTTCATGCCCCAGGATGAACTGTCCTGCATGGTTTCCCTGTATAAAACAACCAGTGACTTCTTAGCCGCGACGCTAGAAGCGTCCTGCGTAAGGGTCAACCTAGAGGTTTCGGGAAATGGATTTATTTTATTGTCAAATTGTAATCGCACTATTTGACTTAAAATACCTCAAACCTCACACCCAAAGACTACCGTCGTAGTGATTTTAGTTCAAATTTTTAACACTGCGTCTATTATTTATAATTTTCCAGAAGAGTAATGTGGCACCGGTAAACTAAATTAATTGAGTAATCCACTTAAAAGGAAAAACTATGTCGCCTGGAAAGCCTACTATTTTGGTAACGGGGGGAGCTGGATATATTGGTTCTCATACGGTGCTTGCTTTGAAGGAAGCGGGTTATAACGTTGTCATACTTGATAATCTGGTCTATGGGCATCGTGACCTAGTAGAAAGGGTTTTACAGGTAGAACTGATCGTAGGGGATACAGGCGATCGCGCTTTGCTAGATCGTCTATTTAAAACCCGTGATATTACTGCTGTAATGCACTTTTCTGCCTACGCCTACGTAGGAGAATCGGTGACTGACCCTGCTAAATATTACCGCAATAACGTCCTTGGTACTTTCACCCTGTTAGAAGCGATGCTGACGGCATCTGTAAAGAAATTTGTCTTTTCTTCTACCTGTGCCACTTACGGGATACCTGAATTTGTGCCCATTCCAGAAAACCATCCTCAAAATCCAATTAATCCTTATGGCGCTACAAAGTTGATGGTAGAGCGGATTCTTGCTGATTTTGATGTTGCTTATGGTTTTCAATCAGTGCGTTTCCGCTATTTTAATGCTGCTGGTGCTAATCCCAATGGCTTACTCGGCGAGGATCACAACCCAGAAACTCATTTGATTCCCTTGGTGTTGATGACAGCTTTAGGCAAACAAGAATCTATATCAATTTTCGGCACCGATTACCCCACGCCCGATGGTACTTGTATTCGCGATTATATTCATGTTAATGACTTAGCAGATGCCCATATTTTGGGATTGGAATATTTATTAAAAGGTGGCGATAGCGAAGTTTTTAATTTAGGTAATGGTAGCGGCTTCTCCGTCAGAGAAGTGATTGCAGCAGTCGAACAGGTGACAGGAATTTCGATACCAGTAGAAGAACGCGATCGCCGTTCTGGAGATCCCCCAATTCTCATTGGCAGCAGCGATAAAGCCAGAGCAATCTTAGGCTGGCAACCTCAGTATCCATCCATCGAAGATATTGTCGCTCATGCGTGGCAGTGGCATCAACAGCGACATAAATAGGAGGGAATGGGGAATGGGGAATGGGGAATGG
>NZ_NOLK01000136.1:0-22728 GCF_002245985.1 Nostoc sp. 'Peltigera membranacea cyanobiont' 232 | reverse complement strand
TCCCCGCTCCCCAATCCCCGCTCCCCAATCCCTTCGCTATTTTATGGTATTTCCCGATTTCTCTGAATTTTCCCAGCTAGCTCTACAAGGCAACTTCGTACCCGTATATCAAGAATGGGTAGCCGACTTAGATACGCCCGTATCTTCTTGGTATAAAGTCTGTGCGGGTCAGCCCTATAGCTTTTTGTTGGAATCGATAGAAGGTGGGGAAAAACTAGGACGCTATAGTTTAGTGGGTTGCGATCCGCTTTGGGTTTTGGAAGCAAGGGGCGATCGCACAACCCAATTAAACCGCGATGGTTCGCAGGTCGTTTTTGCAGGCGACCCTTTTACAACTTTAGCCGAATGTTTAGCACCTTATCACCCAGTCAAGTTACCACAGCTACCGCCGGGAATTGGCGGATTGTTTGGGTTTTGGGGTTATGAATTGATTAACTGGATTGAGCCGCGCGTGCCAATCTATCCACAAGATGAACGAAATATCCCTGATGGGTTGTGGATGCAGGTAGACCACCTATTGATTTTTGACCAGATAAAGCGCAAAATTTGGGCGATCGCTTATGCTGATTTACGCGACCCCAATGTAGATTTACACGCAGCCTATCAACAAGCGGGCGATCGCGTCACCCAAATGCTCGAAAAGCTATCTCTCCCCCTATCCCCAGAAAAAACTCGATTGGAATGGAACCCGCCAGGAAGCAGAGGGGCAGAGGAGCAGGGGAGCAGAGGGGCAGAGGAGTATAAAAGTAATTTTACCCGCCCTGATTTTTGTGCCAGTGTCCAAAAGGCCAAAGACTACATTAAAGCAGGCGATATTTTTCAAGTAGTAATTTCTCAGCGATTATCAACAGCATACACAGGCGACCCCTTTGCCCTTTACCGCTCCCTACGTCAGATAAATCCTTCGCCTTACATGGCTTACTTTAACTTCCAAGATTGGCAAATCATCGGTTCCAGTCCTGAAGTGATGGTGAAAGCCGAAACCGATCCAGATGGTGGAGTTCTAGCAACAGTACGCCCCATTGCTGGGACACGTCCACGGGGTAAAACCACCCAGGAAGATGCAGCCTTCGCTCAAGATTTACTCGAAGATCCCAAAGAAGTTGCCGAACATATAATGCTTGTAGATTTAGGACGGAATGATTTGGGGCGTGTTTGTGAAAATGGTAGCGTTAAAGTTGATGAATTGATGGTAGTTGAGCGCTACTCTCATGTGATGCACATTGTTAGCAATGTTGTGGGTAAATTAGCACTTGATAAAACAGCATGGGATTTATTGAAAGCTTGCTTTCCAGCAGGTACAGTAAGCGGCGCACCCAAGATTAGGGCAATGGAAATTATCCACGAGTTAGAGTCTAGCCGTCGGGGTGTTTATTCCGGTGTGTATGGATATTACGATTTTGAAGGACAATTAAATACTGCGATCGCAATTCGCACAATGGTAGTACATGACAAGACGGTTAGCGTGCAAGCTGGTGCAGGTTTGGTAGCTGATTCTGAGCCAGAGAAAGAATACGAAGAGACGCTGAATAAAGCTAGAGGTTTATTAGAAGCAATTCGCTGTTTGCGTTGAACTGGGGAATAGTCGTGGCGAAAGTATTGCCTACCTTTAACAGGTTATCATCCCTATATTTTTTTCAGAAGGCAGCTATGCTGAAGGGAACCCACGTTAAAAAACATGGGATTGATATACACAAGAATTATGTTGTGTATCAACGTAGCTCTTTTCAGGCAGGTCTAAGAGGATGTTTGAAAAGTCCTCTTTTCAGTATCAAAAGTTTTAGATCCCTCTAAATCTCCCGATAAATTGGGGGAATTTGATTCCAGTTCCCCTCTTTTTAAGGGGGGTTAGGGGGGATCTAAAAGTGCCTAAAATCACAACAAAATACTTTTCAAACAACCTCTAATATCGTTATTCAATGCCTTTACAGTTACTATCCCTTACAATTAATTGCCAACTGGTTTTTATTGGTTAATTGTAAAACCGGGCTTGATACAAGTACAGTAAGAGTTCGATTTGCTGTATGAGAATCTAGACCAGACTTTAAAAGTTGATTTATCAATATCCTTCTATTTTGAATTACGTATGTTTTGCTTTGAACTGCCAGATGTTTAGAAACAATTTCTGCTACTTCTAAACCCATGTATCCACAGTACCTTGACAAATTAGGAAGCTTTATAAATCCAATCAACATCGAATTTTTTCCAAAGCTAAACAGAGTTTTTTAGACGTATTAAACAGTGAAAATAAGTCCTGGTATCCAAATCCAAGACCTCCATTAAATTTACCACATACTAGAAATGAACTCACTTGCTCATCCTAATTGGCTGAAGTAAATCGCCCACAGAATTCCAGTTACTCCAATAGCGATTAAGAGGTTGGTAAAAAACCTGCCTAATTCAATTTCTTGTCCCAGTCCCTTATCGTCTTGACCGCCACTGAAAAACAATGACCACGCTTGATTTGCATTGATGGTCTCAAAGTTGTTGAAATCAGGTCTAAAAACCACTGCTCCAATCAAATCTTTTTTGGGGTAATCAAAATCAGTTTTCATTAGTTTGCCTCTAAATTGTTTTATTTGTCAACTGGAGAAAATTTGTAGTCTTCTCTAAAAGCTAGTTTGTCCCGTGAAAACTTCCAAGGCAATGAGTTAAGACAAAACCAATCATTGCCAAAACATAAAGCTTGATTTCAATTGCAAATCTGTTGAACTGACCGCGTTAGTCAATAGTGAAGTTTTTATTTGTTATCTGTAAATGAATATAACGCATTGTAAATATTCTTTGCAAGCACTTGACACCAAACAATAGTAGTGATAACCGTACCGTTCTGGTCGGGTATTTTGGATTTGTGCGAGAAGATAAGCGACGGCGCAAGAAGTTTAGTGAAGGATTGTTTGTGGAAATTTGATACATCGAAAGATATGCGAATGCTCTTGAAAGTCAATGCATACAAAGACATCAATTGCCTTGAATAGAGCTTAATTAAAACTTATAACTTTTATGAACAAAAATTATCAAAGGAAAAGTAAAGAAGTCTTGCTTATTGGTAACGAACTTGTTATATTTCTTTACATAAAGATACAAAAACCAGATAAATGCGTTAAACCACTGTTAACCAAGGTTTTCTAAATAACCATGCAGTTGGGTCTTCAATGTGCTTTGCCGAGTATCCAAACTCAACCCCCTGTAGCTTTGGTAAAGCATATCTAAAACGCCCTATACTCAGACTGTTTAGTGCCTTTATTAACATCTAAACGCATTTCCCTACGTCTTTGCACATTTGACTTCACATTTTATAGAACCGTAATTTTCTTTTGGGAATATCTGCTATGTCTTTTACCATCAAGTCGGCTCAAAGTATTTTTCCTGGCACGTTAGTTGCTGATGTTGTTCCAGCAGTTGTCGAATCATTCTCTCAACTCAATGCTGAAGATCAACTAGCATTACTCTGGTTTGCTTATACCGAGATGGGTAGAAGTATTACGGTTGCCGCTCCCGGAGCAGCTAACATGATCCTCGCACAAGGCTTACTCGAACAAATTAAGCAGATGCCTTTCGAGGCTCAAACACGAGTTATGTATGATTTAGCTAACCGTGCTGACACTCCCCTCTGTCGTTCCTATGCATCCTTCACCGTGAACATCAAGTTGGGCTTTTGGTATCAGTTAGGAGAATGGATGGCTCAGGGAATTGTCGCTCCTATTCCAGAAGGCTACAAACTTTCTGCCAAGGCTGCTGATGTATTAGAAGCAATCAGGAATGCTGATTCAGGTCAACAAATTACAATTCTCCGCAATACCGTAGTGAGCATGGGATTTGACCCGAATGCTCCCGGTAGTTACAAAAAAGTCTCAGAGCCTGTGTCTCCACCCACTGCACCAGCATTTCGGACTAAAGTCACCATTGAGGGGATCGCCAACCCCACAGTGCTTGGCTATATCAACAACATGAATGCCAACGACTTTGATGCTGCTGTTGCTCTGTTTACTTCTGAAGGTGCTTTGCAACCTCCTTTTGAAAGACCAATTATTGGTCAAGATGGAATCCGCGCTTATATGCGTGAAGAATGCCAGGGATTAAAGATGATACCAGAGCGTGGTATATCTGAGCCAGTGGAAGATAACTATACTCAAGTTAAAGTCACAGGTAAAGTTCAAACCCCTTGGTTCGGTGCGAGTGTGGGAATGAATATTGCATGGCGGTTTTTGCTCGATCCCCAAGGCAAAATCTTCTTCGTAGCGATTGACTTGCTTGCTTCTCCTAAAGAACTTCTCAACTTAGTACGTAAGTAGAAGCTAGATTAGTTTTTGCTTGAGCGTGGATAAGTGAAGGAGCGATCGCCATTTTCCACGCTCAAGCTCGCTTATACTTTTATTGATGGCGTTAAAGTTAGGAGATAAAAGGTTAACTACAGTATAAAATCTATCAAGTTTGACTCTAGTAGCTCTAGTTAACTTTTCACTATATATTATATTTATAAATTTTCTCGCCCGCCTACTGACGTTAAAAAAAGTGGCTCTGAAACTCAGAGCCACTTCTAAATCTGTATTTAGAAAACTGACTAACCTTTCACAATATTTTGATACAGATGTGCAAAAGCTTACTTCTTAGCTTCAGCAATAGGTACCCATTCAGTATGGAAACTTCCGGGCTTGTCAAGACGCAGGTAGGTATGTGCGCCGAAGTAATCGCGTTGTGCTTGAGTCAAGTTTTGAGGTAGGCGATCGCGGCGATAGCTGTCAAAATAATCCAAGGATGCGCTAAATGCGGGGACTGGAATTCCCAGTGTTGCCGCTGTTGCAATTACTTCCCGCCAAGCAGTCTGTCTATCGAGAATTGTCTGCTTAAATTCGGGAGCTAACAGCAAGTTAGGCAAAGCTGGATTTTCGCTAAAAGCCTTCTTAATCTTATTCAAAAAGCGAGCGCGAATAATACAACCACCTTTCCAAATCCGCGCCATTTCGCCCAGATCCAAATTCCAGTTATATGTTTTTGAAGCTGTGGATAGCAACGCCATCCCTTGAGCATAAGAACAGATTTTTGAGCAATAGAGAGCATCGCGGACTTTATTGATAAAGTCCTTAGTTTGCCCGTCATACTTGCCAGTGGGGCCTGTGAGGACTTTCGATGCTGCAACCCGCTCATCTTTAATCGAAGAGATAATCCGGGCATTAACTGCTGCTGTAATTGTGGGAATAGCAACTCCCAATTCCAACGCAGTTTGCACAGTCCAGCGTCCAGTTCCCTTTTGACCTGCTGCGTCAACAATCAAATCCACCAGGGGTTTTTTTGTTTCTGGGTCAATATATGGGAAGATATTCTTCGTAATCTCGATCAAAAATGAATCGAGTTCATCGGTGGTGTTCCATTCAGCAAACACATCATGTAGCTGATTATGGTCTAATCCAGCGACATTTTTCAGCAAGTCGTAGGCTTCAGCAATTAGCTGCATATCGCCATACTCAATGCCGTTGTGTACCATTTTCACATAGTGGCCAGAACCACCGGGGCCAATATAGGTTACACAAGGGCCATCATCAACTTGGGCAGCAATTTTGTTGAAAATTGGTGATAGAAACTCGTAAGAGCTTCTTGTACCTCCAGGCATCAGAGATGGGCCATTTAGTGCCCCTTCTTCACCGCCACTGACACCCATACCAAGATACCGAAGCCCTGCGGGTTCTAATTCCTGAGTGCGTCGTTCCGTATCTTCAAACCAAGAGTTGCCACCGTCGATAATGATATCGCCTTCCTCTAACAAGGGTTTGAGTTGAGCAATCACCGCATCCACTGGCTTACCAGCTTGCACCATTACTAGAATTTTGCGGGGACGTTCCAATAAGGCAACGAATTCTTCTAGAGTAAAGGCGGCTTTGACGTTCCTTCCTGTAGCACGCTGCGCCATAAACGCATCCGTTTTTTCGCGGGAGCGGTTGTAAACTGCAATTGGGAAGCCATTGCGCTCCACGTTGAGAGCGATGTTCTCACCCATAACGGCTAATCCAATCACACCAAAGCTTTGTAGTGTCATAAAAAATTTCTGGCTAACTCTTGCAGATCCTTTACCTATAAGGGTAGTCCGATATTTTCCGTTCTCCCCTAAAGAAGACCTTAAGACTTGAATAAAGGGCAAAAATCCATAACTAACACGGCTAATTAATTTTAAATTGTATCTAAATCAACAATTGACTGGCAAAATTTGCAAAATTGAAATAATCAAAAGACGCAGTAAGGAGTAACCAAATAATGCTGGCATATATCCTAGCTTTGGTAGTAGGTCTTGGTAGTTTAGCCATCTATATAGCAGCTTTCTTTTTTCCAGAAATCCACCGTAAGAATGACTTTATCTGGAGTGGTGTGGGACTATTCTATGCTTTAGTCTTATGGGTGTTTGCACCACGCATTACTGGAGGTTTATTGCTGGGTCATGTGGCTAGTGTGGCTCTTTTAGTTTGGTTTGGTTGGCAAACTCTATCATTACGTCGCCAACTGACCCCGCAGGCACAACAAACCCAAGTACCTAGTGCTGAGACGGTGAAAACTGGCATTCAGGAACAAGTGAATAAGTTTTCCCTTCAGGAAAAGCTGGGCCAGTTGCAAAAAGGTCTGGGTAGCACCTTCAGTGGCGTGAAAGACAAGGTGCAACAGACTGGGAGTAAAAAGCCACCCACAACTCCCAAACCTGAAGATATTACTTCTGTTCTGTTAGAGCAACCTGCTGTTGAGATTATCGACAAAACTATTGTCATACCAGAACAACCAGCAGAGGAGACAATTACTACCAACACCGAAGCAAAAACTGAGATTGTACCGGAAGCGATTCCACCACATCCCCCATCTCCTGAACTGGTGGAAGCAGCGCAACCAGATTTTGAAATTGAGGATAAGCAACCGATTCCCGTAGAAGAAATCGCGCCGGATGCGGTACTCGCTCCCCCGGCGGAAACGCCACCGGAACAAATACCGCCGAATCAAGGTAGTTGAATGCAGTGAAACCCAGCGTTAACCTAATATGATGTTGGGTTTCACTCAACTTACTTTAATGTTCTGCCACAAATCGGCTGCAACAAACCTAGATAAATGACCAACATTAGTTGTTGCGATGCCTACGGCGGCAAGCTACGCAACATCTGTAACACTAAGAGTTACAGCTTGGGCTACTAAAATTATGTCACCGTCAATCGTCTTATCACCAGATGTTGGTTGTCCTTGTTGACGAGCTTGTGCCCAGAATAATGCAGCTTGACGCATTGCAGTTGTTGTGATGGGTAAATATTCTAAAAGTTGACTTAACTCATCTAAACGAGCAATACCTTTAACTTTGTTTGCCCGTAATAATTCTCGCCGCACTTCATAATCAGCGATTTCAGGAATTATAACTCGACTGCCAGAGGAAACTAGTAGTTGCAGCCATTGAGTACAAGCAAGGCTTTCATCTGACAACTTGGGATTTGTGACTAAACCTAGTGGCCCTGAATCCAACAAAATAACTTGACTCACCAAGTTATACCTTTTAACTCAACAGGGAATAATTTACGATCGGATAAACGATCCTCATCTAAGGCGTGAATTAAATACTCTCCTGTTTCTTGCTGCTCATCAGCGTCACCTTCATCAATCCAAGACTGAAGCGCATTGACTAACTTCGAGTGTTTCTCTTTTGGCAGAATATATTCTTGTAAAATCTGCAAAGTATATGTTTCAACCGAAAGCCCTTGCTGTTTAGCTCGTTGTGCAAGATATTGTTCTAATTCTGGTGGCAAGTTCAAGGTTAAGGTCATAACTTTTTTTGAGTCACACCATATATTTTAAACCTGCTCCCAACCTTAACCCGATTTCGTAGGCAATACGTTGATACTAGAACCAGTATCTAGCCAAGCCTGATACACTTACCATAACGATTCTGATAAAGCAGCGTGCTTAATGCACTGAGTTCTGGATTTACCTCAATAAATGCAAATCTAACTTTATCAACCATGTGTTGCTGCTTTTTCTTCTGCTAATGCCTTCGCTAAAACAGCAGCAGCTTCAAAAGAATCATATAAGCCAAGACTTGCTACTTTATCCTGAGCATCCAATGGAACTAAACTTGATTCCTTCAACAATTCGGCTGCCAGAAAATGTATTAGTAAGAGTTTATCAGTGTGGGATAATTTTTTAACTAGCGGTATGAGTTCGGTAAGAAGCATAAGTTAAGGCTTTAATGAATTTAGATAAATTTTAGAGCATAGCTTGGGGAATGCTTGCAAGATACTGTTCTAATTCTGGTGGCAAATTTAGGGTTAAGGTCATAAGTCTCTTTTGAGTTACACCATACATTTTAAACCTGCCAAACCAGAAAGATGCACATTACCTACGCATACCGCTATATCCCTCGAAGACTATCCTCTTGTATTCTCTCTACGAGTTTTTTCTACATGGGATTTACGTGTCAGTAATTGCAGATTATCTACGATAGTTAAACCACCCTCAGACATAGGTTTAATGTGATCAATTTGAAAATCTCTCCGCATCTGGCTTTTAACTCCACTGATTGCACAAGATATAAACCCTTTTGCATCTGTGTGCTTGGCGAATACAGCATTTTTAATTTTTCTGTATTCAAGAATATCTCGCTCTTTTATTTCATATAGAGTTAATTTCTCTATTGGTACAGTATCAGGAATTACAGTTGGTATTGATATGGGCACATTACCATATATTTCTGGATTAGTAATCTTCCTAATTTCATCGTCCAATTGCTTCATGAAATATAACTGGTTGTAGCTGAATATAACTTGCCAAAAAGACTTTTCATCATTCCAAATTGAGTTGATATAGTCAGACTCTGCTCTACGACCTAACGAATTATCGTAGATATGTCTTGCTACGATACATAAATCACACTTTCTTCTCTCGCTAAAAGCTAGAAATGCTGGTGGAATTTCCTTTTGAGCATAAAAACGCAAGATATTTTTTACATCTTCATCTCTGTAACCAAGCAAAGTTTGATAGTCAGGAAAATAAATTTGCTTTGCAGTTTGCCAAAGCTTTTCAAGTTCTGCCTCGGTCAATATTTCCCTATGTTGTAAATCAATACTTTGGAATAGAAGCTTCAAATCGTTAACAAAGTTGTCGTATGCTTCTTCTGTATCGTCATACAACAATACATCATAAGGTCTAGGATTAGGCTCATATCCTTCGGATGGTTCGAGAATGGAAAAATGATAAATTCCAATAGGAATCCTTTTCAAAAAGTCTAGTTTTTCTAAACCAGTAGTATCAATTGAGTTATCCATGATACGAGCGAATTCTTCGATCATCTCAATAGATATCAGCCGAGCAGTTCTATTACTTGATGGAATTCCTTTTACAATAAATTCTGCATCTTCTTCAAAATGAAGTTTTTCTGGGTTCACCCAGTTAATTTTGTTTTCCCAATTATCAATAAAACTGACCACATAAGCTTTTTCTGTACCGCCTGCTTTTTGCCCACGCAAAGCCCGACCAATCATTTGTGTCATTAGTATTGTAGAAGTGGTTGGTCGTGTGAGAAAAACAGTTTGTAGGTTAGGTAAATCTGTTCCCTCAGTCAACATTTCTACATTTATCAATACCTCAAGCTCTCCATTTCTGAATTTTTTGATTTTTTCTGAGTTTTCCTTGGCAGAAAATATAGCACCTGTAGTTACATCTTTAACTGAAGATACAACAAAATCAGAATTAACTTTTTTAGCCTTAAACAGTGCGTTCAAAGTTATTGCGTGTTCTACATCAATTGCAAATAATAGAAGGGGATTATATTTTTCCCTATTGTTAATATAATGATCAATAATTTGATTATTACGCGTACTAGATTGAGCAATCTTCTCAGCAATGTCCTTTGGCAGCCTGTCAAAATCTTCGATATTTTTGATTTGCCTTGCATTCAATTCATTCAATTTTTGCTTAATTTCTATGTTGGTTTTTAGGTTTTCAAAAATCGGTTCAGCAAGGATTCCCTTGGCGATTAAATTTCTCAGGTGTTCTGAAAAGATAATATCATTTGGAAAAACTAACTTTAGCAAACTCTTCTCACTCTCATCTGTTCTGAATGGGGTAGCTGTTAACCCCAGCATTTTAAAGCCTTTATCAGGGCTTCGTTCTTTTAGATTATCCTTGACAGCATTAATTAATTTACGATAGGTCTTAGCTGTTGCATGATGCGCTTCATCTACAACCAAAAGAACTTCCTGTAAGTGGCCTACCCAGTTTTTCAACAAGTGATCAAGCCCACTGTTTAGACTATCTTTACTGGCAATGATTATGTCATCAGTCTTTTCAATGTTTACAGGTCGATCATGTTTAGGATGACCTGAGATAATGCGGTATCTAAATCCTGATACATTACTCAATAATGATGAATAGGCACTAAGTTGAAGTGTCTCAAGTGCTTGGTCAAGTAATTCATGGCGATGAGCAATCCATAGAACCTTTTTCTTGTTGTTAATAAAATTACGTAGTAGCCAATGAACTGCTGTCAAAGTTTTTCCGCCACCTGTGGGTAGAACTAGCAAGCCTTCAAAGGCATTTTCATTAGTTTTATTCAGCGCTATGATTGCTTCGTTTTGGTGGGAGTATAGCTCTTTGGGAGTCTCACCCCTTTTAACTTCGATTAGACCTGCGTATGTAACTTGAACAGTTGTCATAATATCTAAAATCCTAGAAAGACAGTGCTTTAGGGGAAAGGCTGGAACTATGGCTAAATCAACGGATTGCAGAAATCCATTACCCTAATTGTCAGTATTCCCAAACCTATGTGCTGTCTAACTAGTTACCAGGATATTTATATAGAATTAAATGTATAAATAAATGCTTTATTATAGGCGATCGCACCTTTGAAAGTACAATTAGGGCTATTTTGGGCTGTGTCTAACAAGATTCCCAGCTTCTTTGCAGAAGCTAGGAATCTAAGCCTTTCAGAACAACAGGCTACATCGCACTACCATTAAACGAAAAAACCTTAACTTCTAGCCCATTAGCATAATCGTTCAACAGAAAAGTTATTCAACTCTGGCGCGGAGTGCAGGAGATGGAAAAAGACTTCCAAATCCAACTTGTCGCTCATTTAAGGATTCTAGAGAATCGTTCCAAAGACTTTCATAATAAAAGAAAGTTACGCCTAGACCGCGTTCTTGAGCAGCCCGCACCTGAGACTTAATTTGCTGCATAGGAACTGGATTATTTCGTAACCCAGCCATAATACCAATTCCAGTTGGAATTATTTTTTGTGCCTCTTGGATTTCTGGGCGAGAAATATTAGCCACAAAACTTTGCATATCGGGACGATAAACTTGCACAATTAACTCGTCCACAATATTTTGCCGCATCCAAGTCAGCCAATCTTGCAGGTGAAACTTGTAAGCAAAATCATGATAATTAGGAGAAACAGAGAAAATTGCTTGTGGTTTTCTTTGCTTCACAGCTTGGTTAAGTTGTACCATGAATGCCGTAATTTTATCTGCCCGCCACTTTACCCATACCGCATCTTGGGCATCCCTTGGAGGAGCATTCTTAGTTTCTTTAGTGTACAAAGCAACTGTATATTTATCGTAGCCAAATTCGTAAGGCAAACTCGTATGATCGTCAAACTGAATGCCATCAGCATCATATTGGCTAACAGTTTCCAGCACTAGATTGGTGATGAACTGTTGTACTTGGGGAAGGAAGGGATTGAGCCACATCACCTCACCAGCCGCACTATTTGAAGTTTGGCTACCATCCCGCTTTTGTGTGAACCAATCAGGATAATTCAGTGCTAGTTCCGACGTTGGGGGAGCCATGAAACCAAATTCAAACCAGGGAATTACTAGCAGTCCTTTGCGATGGGCTTGGTTAATTAGGTCTGCAAGAATATCATGTCCATCTGAACCTTTGTAGATAAAAGGTTGAATACCCGCACGTTGTGCGATCGCACTGGGATACATTACATAACCAGAATTCCACACCACAGGATAAATTGTATTGAAGTTCAGCCGTCGTAATTGACTCACCGCATCCTGCACTTTCTCCCGATCCTTGAGAGTGTCAAAATCATTGGTGGTCATCCAAACCCCGCGAATTTCCTGACGGGGTAGCTGTGCGATCGCGCCAAAACCCCAACCTTCTGCGATCGCAGGAGCGAAACTGTCTAGCAGCAATACCGTAATAAAGGATATTAAAATGAGAATCGGAAAAAGAGACTTGAATAGTCGCCGCCAACTTTGAGCAATAAAAGGTGATTTCATAAATTTGAATGATGCATTAGCTACTCACACACGCCATTGTTCGCTTTTACGATTTAATCTACTAAGCATATAGTCTACAAGTATTTATGCTTAGTACAAAACTGATGAGTTGGTAGTTGTTCGTTCCCTGCTTATGGAACTTTTGCACCAAAAAACTAAAGCAGACGTACAAAGTTATAAGATGCTTGACGCAGCAAGTAATCATTTGTGCCCAATAGATATTGGTATGGAGAATAGGGCATTGGTCATTGGTTATATTCCATCTCTCTTTGGGACTTCCAAAAAATAAAATCACAAATGTATAGAAACGATAATCACTGATGCCTAATTTTCCACTAATAACTTGATGTAAACCTTGAAAAGTATAAGTTTAACTAATGATTAAACTAAAAATAACTTGAGAAGTTTAATCTCCCATTTTATTGTTCATTTTAAATTAATTATGAAAGACAATTTTCTGCTGTAAATCTTATATAGGAATCCGGTTTTATTTGGAGAAAATATCCGTAGGATGTGAGCGCGGAGAGTACGGCATCAAACCCTTGATAATAGTGCGTTACGAACTCCGTTCTAACACACTCTACAATACCTAATTTAGTTCAAAAATCAAATAGTAATCCTATAGAATTATTTAAACTGTCTTTATATATTCAAGGATACTTTTAGCAACATACTCTGCAAGCTTTACTGGTACAGCGTTTCCTATCATTTGTTCCAGGTCTGTTTTTGTACCTTCAAAAATAAACGTTTCAGGGAAAGTCTGCAAGTAGCTTCTTTCAATTGTAGTCAATGGGCGCAAGTTTTCTATAACGCTTACTGGATCTTTAGAATGTTTCTTATAGGTTTTAGGAATAGGACGATTAACTCCTCTTACTGTTGGGCTAGGTTCATCAATACTAAAAATTCCTCTTCTTTGGTAACTTCTTGGATGTCTGTAGTAATATTGAATTTCTAATTTATTTCCCAGATAATCCCTAATGGTCATTGGTTTATCTGCTAACCTTTTTTTCAGATAAGGTTCAAGACTTGCATCTTTTCCCTGTAACTCTCCAAAACAAAAAAATCTTTTTCGCTTTTGAGGGACACCGCACAGACTAGCATCCAAAATTATTTCACTTAAACCATATCCAGCGCCTTTCAATATTTGTTTAACCTCTTTATATTTATTGCTTTTACGAAATAGGTCTACGTTCTCTATCAAAAACCACTGAGGAAGAACACTTGTAACTATCTCAGAAAATACAATACTTAAATCTCCTCTTCCTAAATTTTCATTGCGTTTCCCGGCACTAGAAAAGTCTTGGCAAGGTGGGCCACCAATAATAATTTCAGGACATATTTCTCTAAAAATTTGATAGTTACTCCTTAAATTACTCAGATCGTAATCAAAAATTTCATGGCTAAAGTTTTTTTGATAAACATCTATAGCTGGTTTCCAATTATCAAATGCTGCTAAGATATTAAAACCAGCATTTTGAAATCCTAAAGATAACCCTCCACAACCTGCGAAAAGGTCTAAAACTTTAAATGAAGAGTTTTTTATCTCATTCCTAGATTTTTCTTTCATGTTTTTATATATTTTTTAATTATTCAATTCATCAATAATTATTATTTTAGTGTATGTACTTAAGACAATGTATTTAATAATGCCTTGAAAATTACTAACCTATTCCACACCCCAACTGTGTCACAATAGAAAACTGTAATAAGAAAAATATTGTTAAGGTAATTTAGTGAGTCCAACTGCTCAATCCACGGCAAGTACGCGTCGCATAGTATTTCCTTTTACGGCAATTGTGGGCCAGGAAGAAATGAAACTGGCGCTCCTATTGAACGTGATTGACCCCAAAATTGGTGGTGTAATGATCATGGGCGATCGCGGTACCGGTAAATCCACAACTATCCGGGCCCTGGCGGATCTGCTGCCAGAAATTTCTGTGGTTGCCAATGACCCTTTCAGTAGCGATCCTAGCGACCCCGACTTGATGAGCGATGAAGTCCGCCAACTCTTAGAACAAGGAGCGGAAATTCCTGTAGCTCACAAAAAAGTCCAAATGGTAGACCTGCCGTTAGGAGCCACAGAAGACCGAGTTTGTGGCACAATCGACATCGAGAAAGCTTTATCTGAAGGTGTCAAAGCTTTTGAACCAGGACTCCTGGCAAAGGCTAACCGGGGCATTCTCTATGTGGATGAAGTCAACTTACTAGATGACCACCTTGTAGATGTACTACTCGACTCCGCCGCCAGTGGATGGAATACTGTAGAACGGGAGGGTATTTCTATCCGTCACCCGGCGCGTTTTGTTCTTGTAGGTTCTGGAAACCCTGAAGAAGGCGAACTACGCCCCCAACTGCTCGATCGCTTTGGGATGCACGCAGAAATTCACACAGTCAAAGAACCAGCCTTGCGGGTGCAAATCGTGGAACAACGGGCGGATTTTGACCAAAATCCTCCAGTGTTTCTTGAAAACTACAAACCCCAGCAAGAAGCATTGCAAGAACAAATTGTCAATGCTCAAAAGCTTTTACCAGAAGTGAAACTTGACTACGAGCTACGGGTAAAAATTTCTGAAGTCTGTTCTGAATTGGATGTAGATGGTTTGCGGGGTGACATTGTTAGTAACCGTGCCGCTAAAGCCTTAACAGCTTATGAAGGACGCACTGAAGTTACAGTTGATGATATCTGCCGCGTGATTACCCTATGTTTGCGTCACAGGCTACGGAAAGACCCCTTAGAATCGATTGATTCTGGCTACAAAGTCGCCAAAGTTTTTAGCCGCGTCTTTGGTGTAGAACTACCAGAAAGTGATACTGCACAAAAAAACGGCACAGGTCAAAAGTTAGGGGCTAGAAGCTAATTAATTTTGGATTTTCGATTTTCGATTTTTCCTTCAATCCAAAATCGAAAATTCAAAATCTAAAATTGGCAGAGTCTAACTCAACATTTAGCACTTAAAACTAACTATGAGATTTTGGTCTTTTTGGTTCAACAGCTTTGTTTTATCCAGCCAATATAACCCACCCAGGTTTGTAGAATTATTGATGCTCTTATTAGCGATCGCTATGCTGGCAATAGCCAGTATTTTACCGGATAGACCCTATTTAATTTTAGGCTTGAGCCTAGTAGTAGGGGCATCTATTTCTATCTTAGTGCGGGAAGCGATCGCGCCTTCACACCAGACGCGAATTACCCAACTAACAGCATCACTATTACTCATCATCAGCCTCTATGGTTTTGCTGACTTAATGTACAGTCTTTAACGCCTAACTAAAGATAAATCCGGTGTCAGCCTCTGTAACACTTCAACACCATCACCGTCCAATATACATCCGCTTGCGTTGGATCGTGCCTCAATCTGATGTGAATTCCGCCCAAGGCAGCTTTATTCGGAATAGCCCGATGGTAAAAGCCTCGTTTAAGGCTTTCAGCAACAATCGAATAGAGCGCCGATCAGATAAAACCTAGATATTTTGATACACGATACGCAAGCAAAATCCCTGCAATCCCACCAATAACGCTAAAGAAAATCGAGGTGAACGATAGCAAACTTCCACCCCACAAGACTGGGATGTAGCTGCCAATCGTAGAACCCATAAACATTCCAATCCCAATGATGGTTTTACTCATTCAACAAAAGCCTTAATCAAAAGTAATGAAAATAAGTCATGCTTGAACTCCTTTATGACTCAAAATATTACCTTTTGGGAAAAACTCGTTTAATAATACGGTGATGCGGGAGATCCCCACATCATAAATGCTAGGGGTTGGAATTTTTCCAGTACTATTTGCGGTTTTTGCTTGATGAGGTAAATGTAGATATTAGTATAAAGCAGGTATTGTGTTTAGAAGTTCTCTCTAGTGTCGAGGAGTGGCTGATTTCTGGTAGTCATGAAGTCATAGGAGAAGTTGTCTAGACTATCGATAAGGGATTGCCAGGGGTTATCTTTGGCAATGAGGACAAATTATAATTAGGTATTAATTTATGCACATTACTGCGTTGTATGTTTATCGCTCTTTTATGACTCTCGTCGGATAAAAATCATCCACCCTTATTTTTAAGGACTTTGATGAATTTAGGCGTAGGTTGGGTTGAACGAAGTGAAACCCAACAAAACCAGAGATTGTTGGTGTTGGGTTTCGTTCCTCAACCCTGATACACTTTGGGAAGCAAATATAAACATCTTTACCTGAGCGCGTGCAACAGCAATCCTTTCTATTAAGTTGTTGCTAATCCTGCCATCTTTGGTCAAAACAACCCAGCCTCTTTTGCCAATCTNCTATCGCTCTTTTATGACTCTCGTCGGATAAAAATCATCCACCCTTATTTTTAAGGACTTTGATGAATTTAGGCGTAGGTTGGGTTGAGGAACGAAACCCAACACCAACAATCTCTGGTTTTGTTGGGTTTCACTTCGTTCAACCCAACCTACGAATATTTTATTTTTTCGGAGTAATAAAAGAGCGTTATTGAGCGTAAAATTAATCAGTCTACTAAAACAGTTGAACTCTGGAAATGCGAATGGGAGCGTCCTGAAGGTGCTCCAGCTAAGAAAGTTTTTATTAGCAGGATTGGTGAAGAACAATGTTTGACACCAGAAGACAAAAACACCTCTAATCAAGCTAACGCGATTTGTTGGGCATCCGGTCGCACTCTTGGAAATATTGCTGTTTTTTCTGAGTCTATCCTTGGGAGTTTCCCTGCACAGGCTGGAGATGATGCCCTCTTGCCTTGTGATTTTGTTCATGCTGGAAAATTCCGGCATGGTGCTGACCGATGGTGGTGTCGAATTCACCAAACGCACTGGGGAACTAAAGCCGATCACGAATCATACGAACGTTTAGGAGTGATGCATTGCGCCAACCACTCCCAGCCTATGAATTACACTTTAGCTCCACTGGAAATTAATGTGAATGATTCTGCGGAGGTTGGGATATGGTGTTCGCTTCCAGCAGCCTTGTCTACTCAGCCGATAGAGTCTCATGGGTCAAAAATTCATGTTCATTTACGTCCTAAGATTAAAGGAACGAAAACGGTAGATCAAGATTTTGATGCCATTTCATTACTTTATCATCAGGATCTAGGGCTGTTTGCTAATCCTGAAATTACTCGCGTAAATATCACACCGCCTGCCGCTTTTGAGTTCATGTGTGCTACAGAAGAAAATCGAGAGATGACTTGTATTAACTGCTCCAAGTGCGGATACCCACATTTGGATTTAGGTGATTTTGCACGGAAGCCACATCGAAAACATTTTTGTGGCAATTGCGGATGTGATAGTACTTGGAGTTCTAGTCATATTGTCTCAACGCCTCTTAAACCTTTGTACGATCAATTGATAAAAAACACACAGTTTGAGGAGCCTAGCAGAACACTAAACCTGGATGAATACTCAGGCTATGATTACACCATCTGGGCATCTACCTCAGCAATTGTTTGGACAGCCCTTCGTCCTCAAGAAAAAGGGATTCATATTCATGTTGACGATGGGCATAAACGTATTGTGGACGATACATTCAGCGTTGTAATCTTAAACGGCAAGCCACTTGACAGAAAGGAGCTACTTCAAGCGATGATTGAGCGCACGATTATATAAGGCAACACTATCGAGGTACTCTACTGTCTTTTTGGCAATTGTTTCAAAGGAGTGAAGGCTGCGGGGTGAGTGTTGCGCTATGAGTTTTAACTAAAGATAAATCCGGTGTCAGCCTTTGCAAAACTTGCTTCAACACCATCACTGTCCAATCTATATCAGCTTCAGTGGTATCACGCCCCAATGTGATGCGAATTCCCCCCAACGCAGCTTTTTCGGAATAGCCCATCGCTAACAATATCGGGCTAGGGCTAAGTTTACCACTGTGACAGGCAGCACCAGCACTGATGCCAATGCCAGCAAGGTTTAGCTGTCGTACTAAGGTTTTACCGCTAAGTTTTTTCCCATCGGCGTTTTCCAAGCACATACTGATATGGTGAGGTAAGCGGTGATACGGATCTCCTGTAGCGATTAACCCCGGAATCTCAACTAATTGGGCAAAGGCCCGATCGCGTAACTCAATTAACCGTGGTGTTTCTGTAGCTAATTCTTGCGCTGCTAACTCTGCTGCTACACCAAATCCGGCAATTATCGGTACTGCTTGCGTACCAGAACGCAGTCCCATTTCTTGTCCACCACCACCCAGTAAGGGCATCAATTCCACACCAGGACGCAGATATAGCGCCCCTACACCTTGAGGGCCATATATTTTATGACTCGAAAGGCTAACTAAGTCTACGGGGAGTTGTTGCACATCTATGGGTAAACGTCCCGCAGCTTGCACCGCATCTGTGTGGAACAAAGCCCCATGCGATCGCACAATTTTACCTAGTTCTGCGATCGGTTGCACAGTTCCAACTTCACTTTGACCGTAAATTATAGAAACCAAAACTGTGTGATGTCGCAACGCCGCCTTTAAATCTAGAGGATTTACTCTACCTTTAACATCTACAGATAAGCGTGTAACTTCCCAACCCCACATTTCTAGCAACCTTACTGTTTCAGAAATTGCAGAATGTTCGACGCTGGAAATAATTAGATGTTGAGGAACAGCATACAACCGAGCCACACCCATAATCGCCAAATTATCTGCTTCAGTGCCACCAGAGGTAAAAATAATAGATTCAGGACTGGCGGCGTTAATTAAACCAGCAACTTGAACTCTGGCTTGTTCCACAACCGTTGCAGCCCGTTGTCCCCACTCATGTAAGCTGGAAGGATTGCCCCACTGTTGAGTGAGGACTGTTTGCATAACTGCGATCGCTTCTTTTCGAGTCGGAGTAGTGGCGCTGTAATCTAGATAAATTTGCATATAGCCGATATGGTGAAAACATACGTTGGTAATAGGCTGGCGATCTTTTCAGAAGATGCAGTTTACGTGGATAAATTCTGAAAAAATCTCTGTAATTCTGCCTCTAGAGTGGATTTTTCCCTTTGCTTGGAAAGTTATTTTTCTACTTAATTCAGAACATAAAATTTTGGGAATGATAAATCTATCCACTCCCAATCCACTTTTAACAGATTACAGTGCAACTTATCTCTAGACAAAGATATTTTTTATATATCTTTTTACTGATATTCTCCCTCGCTGGTTGTCAACGAGTCCAGTCTTATAATCAGCGTCCAGCACCTTTACCACAAGATCCGTTAGTTCAAGTTTACTTTAACCATTCTGAGTCTTCAGAATACAAGGAACCTTACCGTCAGCAAACTCGCCTTGGGGATGATTTAGAAAAACAAATTGTCAATGCTATTACGGAGGCTAAATTTACAGTAGATGTGGCTGTGCAAGAATTACGTTTACCCAAAGTTGCCCAAGCACTGGTTGATAGACAAAAAGCTGGGGTAAAAGTCAGGATAATTTTAGAAAATACCTACAGCCGACCCTGGAGTAATTTAACATCTGCTGAGGTAAGTAAGTTAGATAAAAGGGAACAGGAACGCTATAAGGAATTTCGCCAATTTATCGATATCAACCAAGACAATCAACTCAGTCCAGCAGAAATTAATCAAAGAGATGCTTTGATAATTTTGCAGAATGCTAAAATTCCCTGGATAGACGATCGAGCAGATGGTTCAGCAGGTAGCAGCTTAATGCATCACAAATTTGTGATTGTGGATAATCGCATTGTAATTATCACTTCGGCCAATTTTACTTTAAGTGATACTTATGGTGATTTTACAAATCCCAATACTTTAGGCAATGCTAATAACTTATTGCAGATTGACAGCCCAGAATTAGCATCTTTATTTACAGAAGAGTTTAACATCTTATGGGGAGATGGGCCAGGAGGTAAACCTGATAGTAGATTTGGTTTGGAAAAACCGATGCGTTCGCCTAAACAAATCACTTTAGGTAACACCCAAATTACTGTGCAATTTTCGCCTACTTCTCCAACTCAATCTTGGAGTAACAGTAGTAATGGTTTAATTGGTAAAACTTTAGATTCAGCAACCAAATCTGTTGATATGGCGTTATTTGTCCTTTCCGATCAGCGTCTTGCCAATATTTTAGAAAAACGCCATCAACAAAGTGTGCAAATTCGCGCTTTAATTGAACCACAATTTGCCTATCGTTCCTATAGTGAAGCCTTAGATATGATGGGAGTTGCTCTCAGTAATAAATGTAAATATGAAGTTGATAATCATCCTTGGCAAAATCCAATTACCACCGTAGGCGTACCTCTGTTACCCAAGGGTGATTTATTACATCACAAATTTGGTGTGATTGATAGCCAAACAGTAATTACAGGTTCTCATAATTGGTCAGATGCTGCGAATAATGGTAACGATGAGACACTTGTAGTAATTGAAAATCCTATAGTTGCTGCCCATTACGTGCGAGAATTTGCTCGTCTTTATGCCAAAGTAAAACCCGGCTTACCACCAGGAATTCAAGAAAAAATTAAATCAGAACAAACACGCTGTCCTCAGATAAAAAGTTCTTCATCAAGTGAACTACAAGCAATTAAACAAATAAATATTAACACTGCAAGTTTGGCAGAATTAGAAACTCTCCCTGGCGTGGGTAAGAAGTTAGCACAACGGATAATTCTTAGCCGTCAACAGCAAAAATTTACATCTTTACAAGACTTAGAAAGAGTTCCAGGGGTTAAGGCGAAGACGTTGGAAAAATGGCGCGATCGCTTAACCTGGTAACAGTCTTTATTTACTAACAAGATCCCCGACTTTTCAGAGAAGTAGGGGATCTGAGGCACAGAAATTAAATGCGATCGCTAGCTAGACCAATCAAACTGCGTGAATGCCCATTCTGAGAAAATCGTTCTGCTATTATTTTTTGATAAACTGCCTCATAGCCATCAGTCATTTGCTTAACACTGAAACTGTTTTCGACATATTGGCGGCAAGCATAGCGGTCTAAATCTATTACCCGATCGATCGCACTAATGCACTCTTGAGTATTATTGCAGAGGAAACCCGTCTTACCGTGGGAAATTATCTCCTCAGTAGATCCCAAGTTCATCGCAATCACTGGCGTACCCGAAGCCATTGACTCAACCATCACTAATCCAAAGGGTTCTCGCCAAGTAATAGGGAACAGGGTTGCTACTGCACCTCCCATTAGAGCATTTTTTTGAACATGGTTGGCTTCACCCAAATACTGAATTTGCTCGCCGTCAATGTGCGGTTTGATTTCCTTCTCAAAGTATTCCACATCAACGACATCTACCTTACCTGCCATTTTCAAACGCCAACCAGCAAGTTTTGCAATTTCTATTGCTAAATGCGCTCCCTTTTCAGGAGACATCCGACCCAAAAACGCTAAATAGGGCGGATTTTCTGGTTGGGCGTGAAAATTATAACTGCTGACATCAATTCCGTTATAGACCGTTGCTAGATAGTTCAACCCTAACCTTGGTTCTCGTTGTGAATCAGAAATACTGACGTAGGGTTGTTTTTTCCCAAAACTAAACATCTTTTCGTTGTCAGGGGTAAAAATACCGTGCAACGTGTGAACCGTAGGGGTTTTGACGAGATTTGCGTAAGCCAGTGCTCCATGCCCGATATGAGAGTGAATAATATCAAACTCTTCTGCGCGTTCATACACCGAAGCTAGATTCAGCATTTCGTAAATGCCGTAATCTTTGATAGTGCGATCGAGTCTGAGGGCATGGGGATGAACTGACACTAGTTTTGCCAGACTGATAGAATCTCCCGATGCAAATAAAGTTACTTCATGTCCGCGTCGGACTAACTCATCAGTCAGTAACCCTACTACCAACTCTATGCCACCATAAGCTGGAGGTGGAACTCTTTCCCATAATGGAGCTAATTGAGCAATTCTCATCATAAACCTCCTAAAAAATAAAACTAGAATTAGAAGTTTTTTATTTCTGTTGTTGTAGTGCTATGTAATTGATTTACTGTGGCATCAGAAAGTAACTTCAAATACTAAACTTATTAAGAATTCTGCTCAAATCTTATTCTGTTTTTTCTATGTTCCTTGTCTATCCTAGTACGGAAATTACCCACTCCTAAAGAGGTAAATGCATTCTAATTTATGAAAACTTCATGCTTTAGTACTATTTTAAATAGAATATTTTTGACAAGATATTATTTTCACAAAACGCCTAAATACTATCTATATGGTGATATTAGGCTAAAAAGCTCTGTTAAAACCTGTAATTTATCGAATTTTAAAATATTAATTAAAGGATGCAGTCTGTAGAATAATTCTGACGGCTTTCCGTACTATATAAAAATAACTCGTTGCCCCGAAAAGATTAACTTCTGTTAAGGAGGTAGTTTGAAATCAAAAACGGCAAAGTTTTATTAGAAGGGGAGCATCCCACTTTTTTGCATGTCATTGCGAAGCGTTACGAAGCAATCGCAAAATCTCCAACTAAGTGCGAGTCCATGCGATTGCTTGTCTGCGACACGCTCTTGCGAACGTCGTTCCTCCTCTCTACGAGACGCACTTGCGTTC
>NZ_NOLK01000135.1:0-22870 GCF_002245985.1 Nostoc sp. 'Peltigera membranacea cyanobiont' 232 | reverse complement strand
CCTCTGGTTTTACTCCTAAAGCTTGCAAATAATGGGCTAGTTGATTTGCTCTGGTGTTGAGTTCACAGTAGGTTAGCTGTTCATCTTCAAATACTACTGCTACTGCATCAGGTGTGCGTTCTACTTGAGCCTCGAATAACTGATGGATGCATTGTTGTTGAGGATACTCAACTTCTGTATTATTCCACTCCCGCAGTAATTGATGCCGCTCAGATTCACTCAACAGTGGTAACTCTGACAAACGCTGCTGCGGATTAGCAACAACTCCTTCAAGCAACGTTTGCAAATGATCCGCCATTCGATGTATCGTCTTTTCTTCAAATAAATCAGTATTGTATTCTAAACTTCCAACTAGCCCCTCCTCTGTTTCTGTCATTTGTAAGGTTAAATCAAACTTGGCACTATCACTATTGCTTTCTAAGGGAGTTAAAGTCAAACCAGGCAACTCTAACGCAGACATCGGTGCATTCTGAAGCACAAACATCACTTGAAATAATGGTGTATAGCTTAAGTCTCGCTGTGGTTGCAGTTGCTCAACTAACAACTCAAAAGGCAAATCCTGATGTGCATAAGCTCCTAACGCTACTTCCCGCACCCTTTTTAGTAGCTCTTCAAAGCTGGGATTTCCTGCCAGGTTAGTTCTCAATACCAAGGTATTGACAAAAAATCCAATTAACCCTTCTATCTCTGTTCGGTTGCGGTTAGCGATCGGTGAACCGATCGCAATATCTTCCTTACCCGTATAACGCCATAGCAGTGTTTGGAAACCTGCTAACAGAGTCATAAATAAAGTACTTCCCTGCTGCTCACTTAATTTATTTAGGGATGTGGATAATTCTAAAGATAACTTAAATAAGTAGGTTGCACCCCGGAAACTCTGAATTGCTGGCCTTGGGTGGTCTGTAGGTAATTCTAATACTTTTGGTGCATTCTCTAAGTGCTTAAGCCAATAAGATATCTGAGTTTCGAGTACTTCTCCTTGCAGCCATTGTTTTTGCCAAACCGCGAAGTCTACATACTGTATTGGCAGTGCAGCTAACGGTGAGGGTTGTCCATCACAGAATGCTTGATAAAGTGTTACCAATTCGCGCACCATAACACCTATCGACCAACCGTCAGAGACGATGTGGTGCATTGTCAGTAATAATATGTATTCTTGTTTACTAAGTCTCAATAGCTTTGCTCTTACTAACAAGTCGCTGTTGAGAACAAAAGGTTTTTGTGCTTCTTGAGAAGCCTGTTGTCTGACTTCAGCTTCTTGTTGATTTAAAGGTAGCTCACTAATATCAAATATTAGTAATGTTAAGGGTGTCGCTTCAGAAAGGACAGATATTGCTTGCCCTTCTATTGTTTGGAAATTGGTTCGCAACGCTTCATGGCGACTGATAATTTCGTTGAAACTTTGTTGCAATGCTTCTAGATTCAATTGTCCCTGTAGGCGAACAGCAGCAGGGATGTTGTAGAAAGGACTGTTTGGCTCTAACTGGGCCAAAAACCATAAGCGTTGTTGAGCAAAGGATAGGGGAGCAGGACTTATTTGGGAACGTTTTGGAATAACTTCTAATTGTAAGTCAGAGTCAATTTCACCTTGTAAGCGCTTTTTAAGAAGCTCTTGCTGTACGAGTGAAAGCTTTGACCGTCGTTTTAAAACTTCATCTTTTTTTGTGTCCATAATCTCCCCTATCGAACTACGAGAACTAGCAATATTTTTTAATTTATAACTTTGACCTTCACATACTCAGGGATAGGCTGTATTCGCGTTAGGTCATTTTCTAAAATCAGCAAATCTCCATTTTTATCTATTTCCTGAAAACCTGAAAACTTATAAGATATGAACATCATGCGATTCCGATTATTTGAAATAAACTCGGCACGCAAACGGACATTACTATTTTTAGCCAATTTCATAATGTGATTTAGCATAATTGTGCCGACACCTCTAGACATGACGCGACAAGACATTAGCAAAAGTTTTAGAGTCCACACAACTTCTTCACATTCCAAAAGAACTAATCCAATTTTTCCATAATTCCCATATTTGTCTTCTAAACTGCTAATCAATATTTTATGCTGATCAGATTGTCGAAACTGATTCAAATCGTCATACGAGTATGTATAACCAGTTGTATTTAATTGATTTGTTCTTATTGTTAATTCTTCGGCTCTTTGTAAATCATCTTCTTGAGCAGAAGAGATAGTAAAAGTCATATTGAGTGTGGCTAAAAATTCTTCTTGAGTTCCAATAAATTCTTTCTCGAAACTATTTCGTTCTATATCATTAAGATACATTAGCCTTCTTAATTTTGAATCCTCTGTAATAAACCGAGGATTCATAACTGGCATATCTACAATATACTCTATTTCATCAGCATTAATACAGAGGATTTGTGGACAGGAAAATTTTACTTCTTCTAGTTCAAATAATTGATCGTCAATAAAAGCGATCGCATCTATCCCAATATTAAGTAAATCAGCAATTTCTTTGAGAGAAGATGCTTTAGAGTTCCAGTTGATTTGTGGATAGAAAAAATACTCTTTTAAACCAAATTCTTCTAGTTTGGCTATTGCTGTAGTAGGTTCGTTCTTACTAGCTATAGATTGTAGGATACCACGACGATCTAAAGTCTGAATAATATCTACTATATTTTCTCGCAGAAAAACTTTCTCATCTTCCAGCAAAACTCCGTGCCATAAAGTATTATCTAAATCCCAAACAACACATTTAATAACTTTTTTATCTTTTTCTTTACTATTTACATCTTGTTCTTTAATGCTAATCATATATAAAACTCTTTCTGTTCGGTGTACTTATCTTTGGGCAGTCAGCTATCAGCTATGAGTTTTTACCTGATAGCTCGTAGCTAAATCAAAAGCTCAGTCTACTTCTTCTTATTTTGTAAAGTCTAATTATCTTTATTTGCTGATAAAAAACATTATTTAAAAATAACATTTTTTTCTAATACAGTAGGAACAGTTGAAAAAAGATAATCCTGATAACCTGATTCGGCGATAGTAATTTCTTGAATTTGAGTACTACCTTCAATGATTTCCATAATTTTAGAGTCTCGTAAATACCTTTCAACTGGGTACTCATTACTACAACCATTGCCACCATGAATTTGCACGGCATCATTTGCTATTTTGGTAGCCACTGTCGATGCAAAGTACTTTGCAATAGAAGTCTCCATAATTGAGTTGGGGTCGTTAATATCTTTGAGATAACCAGCCTGATAACATAACAGTCTTGCTGCTTTCACTTTAGTTATCATTTGAGTAATCATTTGGCGGATTAATTGATGTTCTTTCAGATAAACGCCAAACTGTTTTCGTTCATTTGTATACTTGATACAAGCTTCTAAACAAGCTTGAGCAATACCTACACAACCCGATGCTACACTATATCTACCATAATCAAGTGCAGAAGATGCAATGTAGGAAAATCCAAATCCTAATTTACCTACTAAATTTTCTGAAGAAATATGACAGTTATTAAACAGCAATTCTGCTGACATTGAAGCCCTAACACCTAAAATACCAGACATTGGTTTGACAGAAAGTCCTGGGCTATTTTTTTCAACTAAAAAAGCTGTGGGTTTACCCTCGCATTTAGCAAAGACCAAAAATACATCTGCTATTTGTCCATAGGTAATCCATTTTTTTTGCCCATTCAAGACATAAGCATCACCTGCAAGTGTTGCTGTTGTTTCTACACTTTTAGCATCGCTACCTACATTAGGTTCACTCAATGCGAAAGCAGCTATGATTTCTCCAGATGCAAATTTGGGCAGCCAATACTCTTTTTGAGACTTATTACCCCATTTACACAAAGCATAAGCAACCATGTTGTGAACTGTAAGCAAACTCCGTACAGAAGAACATCCCCGTCCAATTTCCTCGTTGAGAATACCATAAGTAATCATGTCCATTCCTTTACCACCATATTCCTGGGGTAATATGGCACCGAGAAAACCATGTTCGGTGATTTTCTTAATTAGTTCTGGTGGAGTAAATTCTTTTCTATCCCATTCCCCAGCACTAGGATATATTTCCTCATTAACAAAAGCTCTAAATTTAGCTTGAGCATTTTTTTGTTGGGCAGATAGTTCTAGTTTCATAATATCATTTATGCCACCTAAAATGGCAACGTATGTTTCTTACTGCACGAGAATAGCAGTTTTACGTTCAATTAAATTGACGATAGAGTTGATTGTGCGAAAATTTTCAAGCTCTAAATCATCGTTCTCAATGGTAATCTGAAACTCTTGCTCTACAAACAAAACAAGTTGCATGGCAAACATAGAATTGACAAAACCGAGCGCAAAAATATCTTCATCTGGTTGCAAATCATGATTGCCGAAAAATTTTGAAAGGAAATTTTTGATTTTAGCTTTAATTTCATTCATTTGTCTTGATTATTCCTATTTACTGATATGCGTAAAATCCTTTACCACTTTTTCTACCATGTAACCCGGCATTTACCATTTTTTTGAGTAAGGGGCATGGTCTATACTTACTATCGTTAAAGCTTTCATATAAGACTTCGATAGAAAATAAAATGGTGTCTAAACCAATCAAATCTGCTGTTTCTAAAGGCCCCATTTTGTGACCAAAACAACTTTTAAAGATTTTGTCTATATCTTCTGCTGTAGAAACTTGGTCTTGCAATAGAAAAACAGCTTCGTTAATAGTTAACATCAACACTCGGTTAGAAACAAAACCAGGTGAATCATTAACAATGATACATTCTTTACCCATCTGAGCTAGCATTTTTTTTGCTATCTCAATTGTTATATCAGAGGTATGATATCCACGAATCATCTCCACCATCGGCTTCATTGGTACAGGATTCATAAAGTGGATACCAACAACTTTATCAGCACGCTTAGTAGCTGAAGCAATCTGGGTAATGGGAATTGCTGATGTGTTAGCAGCGAATACGCAATTTTCTGGACAGATAGAATCTAGTAGAGGATATACCTCTTTTTTAATATCCCACTTTTCTGTGACATTTTCTACTACAAAATCTGTATTTTCTAAAAATTTATAGTTGGTAGAAAATTCTATTTTATTGAGTATACTATCTGGGGTTTCTGTATTATCACTTTTTTTGAAAAAACCCTGAAAGCGGATATTATTCCTGATTTCGTGTTTAGCTTTATCTAGGGTATTTTCTGAAATATCTACCAGGATAACTTGATGGCCTGTTTGAGCTAGGTTTTGTGCGACCCCTATTCCCATTACCCCTGCACCAACAACACCTACTGTTTGAATATTCATAACTTCAACTCATCTCCGTTTGGATATTATTGTATTTAAGTTAGTTTTTGCATTAAAAGAGAGAGGCCGATAAAGGAATAGGATGACGATGCTCATCAACATAAAATTTTTCCCAATCTATTTGCACTCCTGTCAACCAAAGCCTACCCAGTGTTTTAAGTAAGAATGCTAAGTCTGATTTATTATCGTAAGAATATCTAAGAGAAGGTAAGATAATTTGACTAACTGCTGGATTATTTTCTATACATTGCAGTGCAAAGCTACCTAGAGTCTGTCCAGGGCCTATTTCTAACAAAATAGGATATTGTTGTTTCCACAACTCCTGCATACCCTGAGCAAACAACACAGGTTGACAAAGATGCTTAACCCAATAATCGGGATTTGTAGCTTCTGCTGCTGTTATCCAAGTTCCTGTAACGTTAGATATATAGGGAATTTTTGGTGGTTGGAGGTTAAATGTTTTTACCAACTCACGTAAGTCAGAGGTAGCACTCTCCATCATCTGAGAGTGAAAAGCATGAGACGTTTCCAGACGGCGACAAGCTAAACCTTTTTGTGTTAACTGTTGTTCTAAAACTTCTATAGCATTGGTTTCACCTGCGATTACACTCATGTGTGGCCCATTGACCGCAGATAGTGAGAGTTTATCATTGAGTCGGGGAGATATCTCTGTTTGCGAAAGTGGAACTGCAAGCATTGCTCCACCTGGCAACTTTTGAATTATCTGCGCTCTTGCAGCAATTAGTGTTAACCCCTCTTGTAAAGATAAAACCCCTGCCAAAGTCGCTGCTACATATTCACCAATGCTATAGCCAATCATTGCCGCCGGACGAATTCCCCAGGATATCAATAGCTGTGCTAGGGCATATTCAATTACAAAAATGGCTGGTTGAGCCAGGTGAGTTTGATTGAGTAAAGATTTAGCAGCTTCCATCTTTGCGTCTGCTGGTGTCTGGCTGCGACCTAACATTTTTCGCAAATCTAGACCGGGAGAATTTTCTTTGAAAGACTGTTGGTCTTGTTGAGAAGCTCTGTTTGGATATATTATATCTTGTAAATCTTTACCAACAAGGGGTTTGAGAAATTCACAACAGTAGTCAACTGATGCGCGAAATACGGGTTCAACTTGGTAAAGTTCCCAAGCCATGTTGACGTAATGAGTACCAAGTCCAGGAAACATAAAGGCTACAGGACGTTCTTCTGTTTCTTGGATGTTGGTAAGTACTCGCCTTGGATCTTGAAGTGCAACTAGAGCATCTTCTATATCTTGACAAACAACCGTCCGCCGATGTTTAAAAGCCTGTTGTTCGCGTTGCAATGTATGAGCAACATCTGCAAGGTTAAAATCACGATGCTGTCTCAAGTAATCTGCAAGGTTGACAGTAGCAGTTTTTAGTTCTGAGTCGGTCTTTGCAGAAATTACTAATAACTGCCAAGGGCGAGAAGGGCTAGTAAGCATTGTTTACAAACTCCAAAATGGCTAATTAACATTAGTAAGAATTATTTTTTGATGTTCTCATCGATTTATCCTATTGTGACTAAGGTTAGAGAGACGCGATAAATCGCCGTCTCTACAGGGAATTTATCCGTCAATTAGTTCTTGACAGACTACTAGTTTGAAAATTGCACATCAAGAGTTTTTTTTATATCCCCACTTGTTTCATTTCCAGATAATTGTTCTAACTCTTCTATGAGAATTTCTTCAATCACCAAAGCTAATTCATCGATGGTGGGGGCTTCAAAAAGAGAACGAACAGGTAGTTCTATTTGAAAGTTTTTGCGAAGTTGAGAAATGAGTACAGTTCCCGTTAGGGAGTCTCCCCCTAGTGCAAAAAAGCTGTCATGAATACCTACTGGCTCAATACCTAGTAACTCTTGAAAAACTTCAACTAATTTTTGTTCTACATCATTACTAGGAGCAACATAAAGATTTTTCAAGTTCGGTCTTGAGTGACGAGAAGATAAATTAACTTTTTGGGCAGTAGTTTTCTGGTGTAAAGGCTTTAATCTAATCCATTGGTCAATTCTAGATTGTAAATTACCAGTTGAGACAACTATTTGATGATATTGGCTCCACAAAAGAATCTGTTCAAGGGTCTTAATACCTTCTAAAGGTTCGATGGCGAATTCAGCCAATCTTGTACTAGTAGGTATTTGTAAATTTTCTGATCCAAATCGCCATGTATCCCAATTAATACTCATCCAAGGAACAGGATTTTTCTGATTATGCTGGTAAGCAAAAGCGTCCATTAAAAGGCTTGCTGCTGAATAGGTAACAGAGCCTAATCCTCCTAAAACGGAGGTTAATGAAGACATTAATAGACAAAAATCAAGCTTTTGGGACTGTAAAACCTTTTCTAATACTAATAGTCCCTGTTTCTTTGCTTGAAATTGCTGTTCGCACTGCGTTGGGTTTATCTCTGTAATAGCACTAAATGAATTCTCTAGAGCTATCTTGGTTGTATGAAACACTCCGTTTAGTTGACCAAACTGCTCTTGGGCTTGAGCGATCGCACTTTGCATTTGTGCTACATTAACTACATCAACGCTCTTGATTAAGACTTCTGCGCCCAGATTTTCTAGTTCCTGCACTTTCCGAATCTTACCGCTGATGTTATCTTGCTCATCGTGAGTTTTCAGCCACTCTAACCACTCCTGTCGGTTGGGAAAACCTTCAGCCTCTAAAAGCAGCAGTTTTGCCTGTACTGTCTTTGCTAGATGTTCGGCTACTACAAGTCCTATTTTTTCGAGTCCACCAGTAATTAAGTAGACTCCTTTTTCTCTTAACCTGGGTGTATCCAGAAGGTTTGCATCTAATTGGACAGACTCAAAGGTTTGTACCCAACGTTCCAAACCACGGTAAGCAATAACTGAGTCAGAGGAATTGGCTTTAAGTTCTGTCAGTAGTTGTTCTACAAATTTCTCTTCTTGCCAACTTTCTGATAAGGGAATAATAACATCAATGCTATGACATTTAATATTTGAATATTCTTGTGGGATAACCTTAACAAGTCCAAGTAGGGTTGCTTTTTCTGGGCAGAGATTTTCAACTCCAGTTACAGCTTGCATATTGTTGGAGATAACTGCAAGCTGTAACTCATCAGTGAAATTCTGTTTTCCTAGCGCCTGTGCCAAAAACAGCAAACTCTGAAATCCTTGTGTTTCGGCTGTATCAAAGTTTGCACATTCTGACTGGCTTACACTCCACAGATGAATAATTCTTTTTGGTATTAAATCTTGAGCGCGAAGTTCTTTGAGTAGGGTATTGTAATCATCCTGTTGTTGAGGTGCTATTGTATATGCACGCTTGCCCAAATGCTTCTCTGAAGATTCGCTTTTGCTGCCAAATTGCTCCCCAACTCTGATGGTAATTACATCATGACCTTCAAGTTCGAGGCGCTTCACGATTTGAGCGCCTAACCCATACTCATCGACAAATACCAACCAACGTTCTGCTTGTTTGACCTGACTGTTTGACTGTGGTGGTAACGAACGTTTCCATGAAGGGATGTAAAACCAGTCAGCAATGTTGGACTTTTTGCTAAATGAAACTTCTTCTTGTTCATGAAGTAACGCTGTAAATGCTGCTGGTGCTTTTTGCGGTGTTTGCGTAGTAGCTTGAGCGACAATTATGTGGTCTGTGAAAGGTGCGAATTCTGAGAAAGCTGTCACCTGCACAAAACCATGAGATTTGAGTTCTTCTTGCCACTGCTCTTTGGATAAAAAGGGATTGCACATGTTGCGATCGCTTTCTGGGTTCTCTATCGGATTCATCAGCAGCGCATCAATGAACTCAAATTCTAATCTGGGTTGAGTTGTTTCCCAAAATAGAAGTAAACCTCCAGGAGCGAGTAAAGAGCGAATGCGATCGAGAGTTTCTCCAATATTTCGAGCTACGTGCAGCACTTGGAAAGCTACAATTACATCAAAGCTGTGATTTGAGTATCCTTGTTCTTGTAGCGATCGCTCAAGGTCTAGCAATTGGTATTCAATAAATGGATAATCGCTAAATTTCTTCTTAGCTGCATTCAGGAAAAAACCTCCCACATCAGTGAAGGTATAATTTGTTTTCTCTGATGGCAATATAGGTAATAATTCTCTCGTGCCAGTACCAGTTCCAGCCCCAAGTTCTAGAATTCTGAGATTTACTTGAGGTGGTAATGATTTTAATACCTGTTCTAGGCATATCCGCATGATGGAGTTGTAGTACTTATTTTCAGGCGATTCTTGGACTGAAAATTCTCCTGATTTTAATAAGGTAGAAACATGGAACTCCAATGGTTCTTTTTTACCAGTCAGCAGAGATACCATATTTTCGCCATACAGTTGCAGCAAATCTATTTGTTGCGGTGTGTCTGCCCATTTGGCTCTGACTTCTACCAATGTTTTATTAACAAAGTCTGTTGATATTGGTAAAAAGTTAGTAAATAGTTCTTGCTCTCCATGCAATTGACCTTGCTCTACCAATATTTCCAGCCATCGACCGAACAATTCTCTATAGGAAGGAATAATCTGACATTGGTCAAATAACTCTTCCAGAGAATACTTTTTAGTGGGATTGCTAAAAGCTCCTAAATGTGCAGTTGTAAGATTAATATAAGCAATACATAAACGATCTAAACACTCCCTTTTCGCTTGAGAAATTTGCTCGTCAAATTCCAAAGCCCCTGCACTAGCTTGAAGTTGACCAGCTTCTACCAAAGATTTCCAAAGCTTTGATGCTGTTAATGTGGGCTGGATATTTCTTTGTGCAGGTAATAATTTTTGTGGTTCAATCCAATATCTTTGTCGCTCAAAGGGATATGTTGGCAAGGGAAGGCGATATCGGCGCTCATGGGCATGAAATCCCGACCAATCTATCTTGATTCCCTCAAGCCATAGTTGTCCTAATGTGTTGAGGATAAAAGTAACGTCAGATTGTCGCTCATAAGCATAGCGCAATGAGGATAATATTACCTTGTTATCATCAGGAACATTATCTAAACATTGCATTGCTAAACTGCTTAATGCTTGTCCTGGGCCTATCTCCAACAAAATAGGATTGTGTTGTGTCCACAACTGATGTATTCCATCAGCAAATAGCACCGGTTGGCATAGATGCTGTGTCCAGTAGCTGGGATTTGTGGCTTGCTCTGCTGCGATCCAAGTTCCTGTAACGTTAGATATATAAGGAATTTGCGGTGGTTTGAGACTGATATTTTTAACCAGTTCGGTGAAAGAGTCAGCGATCGCTTCCATCATGTAAGAATGAAAGGCATGAGAAGTCTGCAATTGCCGACAGGCTAACCCCTTAGCACTAAACTTGCCTGCTAGTTCCTCTATAGCCTGTGTAGTTCCCGCAAGTACACATTGGAATGAGCCATTGACTGCTGATAAGGAAAGGTTTTCATTCAAGAAAGGTTGCACTTCTTCCTCTGTTAAGGGAACTGCTAGCATTGCTCCCCCTGGCAACTCTTGAATCATTTGCGCTCTTTTAGCAACAAGAGTAATCGCATCTTCTAGAGACAATACCCCGGCTATTGTTGCGGCCACATATTCACCAATGCTGTAACCAATCATCGCTACTGGACGAATGCCCCAGGACATCCATAATTGAGCTAAAGCATATTCAATGGCAAACAATGCTGGCTGAGTGAGGTATGTCTGATTTAATTTTTGGGCGGCGGGATCTGCTGATTGAGTATCACGACCAAGCATTTGGCGTAAATCGATACCTGATTTTTCTTTTGTTGCTTCTTGCTTGGCGGAGGAAGTAGGATAAATAACTTCTTTGAGATTAAGACCTAACAGAGGTTGAAACAACAAGCAACAGCGATCGAGGTGTTCGCGAAAAGTTGGTTCTAATTGGTATAATTCAGAACCCATGTTGATATAATGGGTTCCCAAACCAGTAAACATAAAGACTACTGGGCGCTGATTCGTTTCCTGAGTGCTAGTCAGGACTCTTTTAGGATTTTGGAAAGCTGCGATCGCATCTTGAGTATCTTGACAAACAACTGTGCGCCGATGGCTCAAACCATGCCGCCCAACTTGCAATGTATAAGCTACATCTGCAAGGTTAAGTTCTGGGTGCTGTTGCAGGTGATTGACCAAATTTGCAGTTGCTGTCTCTAAAGCTGAGTCAGTTTTAGCAGAAACTACCAGCAATTGATACTTTCTCCCCTGCTCCCCTGCCCCTCTGCTCCCCTGCTCCTCTCCTGGGGCTTCCTCTAAAACAACATGAGCATTAGTTCCACCGATGCCAAAAGAACTAACCCCAGCCCGGCGAGGAGTTCCGTCTATTTTCCATTCATGAAGTTGAGTATTGATGTAAAAGGGGCTGTTAGCGAAGTCAATCTCAGGATTGGGTTCTTCAAAGTGCAGGGTAGGCGGAATCATCTTGTGTTTGAGCGCCAGGAGTGTTTTGATCAAGCCCGTCACACCAGATGCTGAACTCAGGTGGCTGACATTAGTCTTGACTGAACCAATAGCACAGAAGTTCTTTTTGCTAGTTCCGGCACTAAACACCTTTTTAAGTGCCCTAAATTCAATTGGATCGCCTAGAGGTGTACCAGTTCCGTGGGTTTCAATGTAGGTGATTGTTTCAGAATCAAAGTTAGCGATCGCCTGAGCCTCGGCAATCACTTCTGCTTGGCCTGTTACACTGGGTGCGGTGTAACTCACCTTCTCGGAACCGTCGTTATTGATGGCTGAACCTTTGATAACCGCATAAATGCAGTCCCCATCAGCTACAGCATCTTCCAATCTTTTCAGCACGACAATACCCGCTCCTTTACCGAAAGGGCTACCCTGTGCTTTAGCATCAAAAGCCCGACAGTGACCATCAGGAGAGGCCATGCCACCTTCTTGATAGAAATAACCTTGTTTTTGTGGAACTTGTATCGCAATACCACCAGCCAGTGCCATATCACACTGATAACTTAGCAATCCTCGACACGCCAAGTGAACTGCTACTAATGACGTAGAGCAGGCCGTACCGACGCTAATACTGGGCCCTTTTAGGTTTAATTTATAAGAAACTCGTGTGGATATAAAGTCTTTATCATTAGCAATTGTAATTTGTGACTCCAGCGCTTTAATGAGTTCAGGGTGTGAGGCCAGATTGTTAAGCAAATAGGTACTTAAGTTACCCCCTGCATAAACACCAATTAGATTTTTGTCTGTTTTCGGGTCATAACCAGCATTTTCCAGCGCTTCCCAAGCACACTCCAAAAAAAGACGTTGTTGCGGGTCCATGATTTCAGCTTCTCTAGGCGAAAAGCCAAAAAATGGAGCGTCAAACATCTCAATGTCTTGTAACACAGCCCCCGCTTTGACGTACTGAGGGTCATTCAACGAAGTTGGGTCTACGCCTGAAGCGACTAACTCGTTATCAGTAAAGAATGAAATTGATTCCACACCGTTACACAGATTCTGCCACAATTGATCGACATTTTTGGCTCCTGGAAAACGACCACTCATGCCAACTATGGCTACACCTTTCAACTGGTTACTCACGTGTTCTCCTCCTTTGCTTCATTAGTTGCATTTCTTCTTCCATAACCTCCTGTTGCCTCTTAGCACGGTTATATGCTTGCCCAAAGGCAGGTTCTTCAGCCTGTTTTCGACTTAGATATTCTGCTAAGGCACTTATGGTCGGATATTCAAACAAGTCAGCCGTTGCGATATCACTATTAAATACTTGTTGCAGTTGGCTGCGAACTTGGACTATTAGAAGGGAATTGCCACCGATTTCAAAGAAGTTGTCTTGTATTCCCACCAAATCTTTCCCAAGAAGTTCTTTCCAGATGACAGTAAGCTTTTGCTCAATCTCATTTCTGGGAGCAATATAGGCACTACTGAGCGCAGGTTGTGATTGTGTCGGTTTAGAGAGATTATACTTTTGTGAGGCTTCTTGGAAAGGTTCTGAGTTAAAACCATTATCCGGCTCAACTCGATTTAAGAAATCACGGGTTGATACTAGAACCTGGGTAAGTGTACTTCCGAGAATGCGGTCAAACGCCTCTATACTCTCTTTTGGTAATAACCCTTCCTTGAGAATAGCAGGTTTGTCCTGCATACCAGAGCCAACTGTGGAAAAAACAGTAGACGGAGAACCTAACCGCGCAGGAGAAGCTACAGTTTCTTTTTTTTCTTGACTAATTTCGCCTTCCGAAGCAACCAGCGCTTTCAAAGCTTCCTGATTCTGCCAAGATACCACAATCTTACCGATATGTTTGGCTTTAGCCATGTATTCAAAGGCGGGAGCTACTTCTGTAATTGGAAATATCTGATGCGGTAGGGAATTAAAATTACCATCTTTAAAGTGTTGCACTACTTCGTGCCACGTAGAAATAAAGTCAGGGAGATCATTTCCTACATCTGTAGCAAAGAACGATAAGCATTTCTCAAAAGGTCGTAGACCTAATTGGCTATTGTTGAGGATATCCCGCTTGCCGAGTTCTAGAAAGCGTCCATAGGGTGCTAGAAGTGAAAGGCTTTTAGTCATGAATTCTCCTGATAGAGAATTCAAAACCACGTCTACACCCTTGCCGTCAGTATATTTCATCACTTCATCGGCAAAAACCAAAGACCTGGAATCCATAACATATTCAATACCCAACGAATGCAGAAATGCTCGTTTTTCCGGGTTGCCTGCTGTGGCGAAGATTTTGGCTCCCGCCCACTGGGCTATTTGCACGGCAGCCATTCCAACACCGCCGGCAGCAGCATGGATAAGAACACGCTCACCCTGGCGAAGCCTAGCTAATTTTATCAAGGCATAGTAAGCCGTAATAAAGGCAACGGGAATTGTTGCTGCCTCTTCTAAACTAAGATGATCTGGTTTTAGTGCCACCAAAGAAGCAGAAGTCGTTGTGAATTGGTTAAAGCAAGAATCGCCAAAGGCCATAACTTCATCTCCTACCTCAAAACCCTTAACTCCTTCTCCCAGAGCAACTATTTTTCCAGAACACTCTCTACCGAAGTTGATACGAACATTGGGTGGAACAGGAAGCAGCCCCAACGCTATAAGCACTTCCTTGAAGTTAAGACCAGTCGCGCAGACTTCGATTTCTACCTCACCCAGACCTGGTTTTTGGCGTATGCTAGGTCGGAAAGTCAGGGTATTTAAGATGCCAGGGGAAGCAATCTCCAAAGAGAAGTTTTCGCTTGCAGAAACGGAAGAAATTTTTCGAGGTTTACCGTTAGACTCTTCAGCAGTATTTGTACCAATATCTACTTTCCTCATGATGAATTCTTCAATCTCAACCAGTTCGTTTCCCTGGTCATCCATGATGGTGATGTTAAATTTTAAAGTTCTTTCTCTGAACTGATTATTTTCTGTATATCTGATGTGGCTATATACTTTGCTTGGCAAAGATTTTTTTATTTTCAGACTTTTATAGGAAAACGGTAAGTAAACACCTTCGTTTTCAACACTTAGAAAACCTGTGGCATTATCCAATAAAGCAGGATGCAACTTATATGAATTAATATCGGTGGCAAATACTTCGGGCAGTTCTATAACAATCAACCCCCGATCTGTTCCTAATTTTGCCTGTTTCAAGTTATTCCATCTAGCACCAAACTCTACAAATCCTGTTTTAAGTTTCTGCTCTCCTTCTGGAATAATTATTTCCTTTTGATTACATCTTGCCTCAATTTCTCTGAGTTCTTGTTTTGCTGATGATTCTGCTTTTATACAAGCTATTTCGCCCTTGGCATGATCGATCCATTGCTTTGACCCTGAGTTTGATTGGCTTGTTACCAAAAATTCAAAGCCCTCTCCTTTCTTTTTCAGGACTGTACGAACTTCTTTTTCTTCATCATCTTCTATTACCAAGGGAGCTAAGAAAAATACTTCTCTAATCTCAATGGTTCCGTTCTTCGCATGATTTTCAAAAGCGGCTAAAGCCATTTCCAAGTAAGCTGTTCCCGGAAGTGTCGCCTTACCCATAGCCCTGTGTTCATCTAAAACCCAGTGTTTGATGACGCTAAATTTGCTGATGTATATCTCTTGCTCTTTCCCTTCAACTATACATTGATCGAATAAAGGGTGAGACACTTCTTTTAATTGAGATTGGGAAATATCCAAGATTGGTGTTGATTGCTTCATCCCCTCTTTCTGCCAGGAATCCCAGTTAATCGATACGGTAAATGTGCCATCTCGGTCGCTTTTATGACGAGCAAAAGCGTCAAGAAAAGCATTAGCAGCAACATTATCTACTTGCCCAAATTTACTTGCAATGGAAGTGATTGATGAACATAGAACAAAGAAATCTAGTGGAACATCCTTGAGAATTTTATTGAGAATTAATGTGCCTTTTACTTTAGATACCAGCATACTTTCTGCCATTTCTGGCATTTTTTGCAAAATCACGCCGCTAGCAGAAACCTCGGCTGCGTGGATCGCGCCATTGATCTGACCAAATCGCTTTTGGGCGAATGCGATCGCTTGTTGCATCTGTTCAAAATTGCTCACATCGGCGCTGACTACCAAAACTTCTGCACCTAGCTGTTTAAGTTTCTGGATTTCCCGAATCTGGCGGCTTGTGTTATCTTGCTCATCGTGAGTAGCTAGCCATTGTTCCCATTCTTCTGGTAAAGGAAAAGCTAAACCTCCCGTCAGGATCAGCTTGGCTTGTACAGTCTGTGCTAAATGTTGGGCTATGACAAGACCAATACCTTCTAATCCACCTGTAATGAGATAAACGCCTCCTTCTTTTAACCTTGATATTCCTTGGGTAGCTTTCTCCAATCGAATTGGCTCAAAAGTTTGTACCCAACGATGATTTCCACGGTAAGCAATAACCTTCTCAGAACTTAGGGCTTGTAGTTCGCAGAGCAGCTGATCCAAAAGTTTCGGTTCAGTCTTAACTCCCAATTGGGGAATAACAACATCAATGCTACGACAGATAATGTTTGAGTATTCCTCCGCAATCACCCTAACGAGTCCGAGTAAAGTCGCCTTCTCTGGGCACAGCAACTTTTCTCCGACAACTTCCTGCATATCGTTGGAGACAACCGCGATTTGATATTCATCAGTATGGTGTTTACTAAGTGCCTGAGCTAAAAACAACAGACTGTAAAATCCATTTTCTTGAACTTTGTCAACTTCCTCAAGTCTTAATTCTACGTAACCGTGGGGTGTAACACTCCATAAATGAACAATGGTTTTTGGGCGCTTATTTTGTGCTATAAGTTCATTGAGTAAGGCATCATAGTCATCAGGTTGTCGAGGATTAAGGATATATGCGCGATCGCTCGACTTTGTAAACGCTGACCCGATCCTCACCGTAATCACATCTTGACCCTCAAGTTCAAGTCGTTTTATCAACTCGGAACCCAAACCGCACTCATCGATAAATACAAGAGTGCAAGATAAAACTGACTTTTGACTTGGTTCAGGAGCAAGCAGCAGGGAGCGTTTCCAAGATGGGACATAAAACCAGTCGGCAATGTCCAGCTTTTTACCTAGTAGAGAGGTTGCAGGTAATTTCTTTTCACCCATCTTGAGAGCGTTTACCTGTATTTTGGGTTCAATCCAGTAACGCTGACGCTCAAAAGGATAAGTAGGTAAAGGTATACGATGACGGCGCTCATGGGTATAGAATCCCGACCAATCTACTTGTACTCCAGCCAGCCATAGCTGACCCAATGTATTTAACAATAATGCTACATCCGACTGACTTTCTTGTGCATAGCCCAAGGAAGTTAATACAATTTGCTGGGCTTCTTTATCAGAATGACGACGGGCGAATGCACTCAAAGTCTGCCCAGGGCCAACCTCTAGCAAAATGCGCTCTGGTTCTTTCAACAATTCTTGCATACTCTGAGCAAAGCGAACTGTTTGCCGCAGATGCCTGACCCAATAGTTTGGATCTGTCACCTCCGCTTCTGTAATCCAAGCTCCCGTAACATTGGATACAAAAGGAATTTTGGGAGGATTCAGTTTGATTTTTTTAACTTCCTCTGTGAATGGCTCTAAGATGGCATCCATCATCAGAGAATGAAAGGCATGGGAGGTATGCAGACGCATACACTCAATACCTTGGTCAGCTAGCTGCTTCTGTAATACCTCCACAGCATCTATGAAACCTGAAACTATGCAAAGAGATGATTCCTTAATCTCAGCTAGAGATAGTGTTTTGCCTAGCAGGGGTTGAACTTCTTTTTCTGAAAGTGGAATAGCAAGCATTGCACCTTCAGGCACCTGCTGCATGAGTTGTCCCCGCGCAGCTACTAGAGTTAAAGCATCTTCTAATGAGAGTACTCCTGCCAGACACGCAGCGACATATTCCCCAAGGCTTTCACCAATTAAAGCCTGGGGATGTATTCCCCACTCCATCCACAACTTTGCTAAGGCGTACTCGATAACAAAGAGCGCTGGTTGAGCAATTGCTGTCTGTTTCAATTGTTGCGCGGCTTCTTGAGTCTTTTCTGTGTTGGGGTAGAGTATATGTCGCAGATCAAGCCCTAGATGTGGTTGGAGAAACTCTGAGCAGATATCTACCTGCTCTTGAAACGTCGGTTCTGTCTGGTAGAGATCCAACGCCATATTTACAGACTGTACTCCTTGCCCTGGAAACATAAATACGACGGGAGGATCTAGGCGATCTTGGTAAACCTGAAAAACCCGTTTCGGATCTTGTGTTTCTAAAGTAGCGATCGCATCATTAATGTCATGGCAGATTACCATCCGCCGATGGTTGAAAGCTCTGCGACCAACCTGAAGTGTGTAAGCAACATTAGCTAGGTTAACATTTGAATGCTGCTTTAAGTACGCAGTTAAATTCGCAGTGGCAATTTCAAGCGCAGAGATGGTTTTAGCCGAGAGTACCAACAATTGCCAGGGTCTGGATTCTTCCGAATATTCGATCGGCGGAGCTTCTTCGAGAATGACAAAGGCATTGGTTCCACCATAACCCGACGAATTGACCCCAGTCAGACGGGGTGTGCGATCTGCCTTCCATTCAGAAACTTTGGTATTGACGTAGAAAGGACTGTTATTAAAATCGATTTGGGGATTGGCTTGTTCAAAGTGTAGACTAGGTGGGAGCAGCTTGTGTTTGAGCGCTAAGGTAGTCTTGATGAGACTTGTTACACCGGCTGCTGCATCTAGATGTCCGATATTGGTTTTCACTGAACCGATCGCACAGAAACCCTTCTTCTGAGTAGTAGTGTGAAAAGCTTTTTTGAGTGCAGTGATTTCAATGAGATCGCCCATAGCTGTTCCGGTTCCATGAGTTTCTATATAGGTTATATCCTCGGCATCTACTCCAGCATTTCTCAGGGTTTCTACAATTACCTCCGCCTGACCTTCTACACTAGGGGCAGTGAAATTTACTTTCAAAGAGCCATCGTTATTGACTGCTGAACCTTTGATGACTGCATGAATGCAATCTCCATCAGCAACAGCATCCTCTAATCTCTTTAATACGACAATTCCAGCCCCACTACCAAAAACAGTTCCCTGTGCTTTAGCATCAAAGGCTCGACAGTGCCCATCGGGAGACAACATTCCTCCTTGTTGATATAAATAGCCAGCTTTTTGTGGAACTTTAATTGAAACACCACCAGCCAAAGCCATATCACATTCTTCATTCAACAAACTTTGGCAGGCCAAGTGAACTGCAACCAATGATGTAGAACAGAAGGTTTGGATAGTAATACTAGGCCCTTTAAGATTTAATTTGTAAGAGACACTTGTAGTTAGAAAAGCTTGACCACTGCCATGTAAAGGTTGTAAAGCTCCATCTACAGGATTTATAGTATCGCGGTTTGGATAAAGGTTTTCTAATAGATAGGTGTTCATATTTGCCCCAGCGTAAACCCCAATCAAACCCTTATAGGTTTCAGGATCGTAGCCAGCGTTTTCAATTGCTTCCCAAGCACACTCTAAAAAGAGACGATATTGGGGGTCTATAACTTCAGCTTCTTTAGGTTCAAAACCAAAAAATGACGCGTCAAACTCCTCTACGTTTTCCAGTATAGATGCGGCTTTAACATAATTAGGATTATTTAACAACGCAGGATCGATATTTGAAGATACTAAATCACTCTCAGAAAGAAATGAAATTGATTCTACTCCATCCTGCAAATTTTGCCAAAACCGATCAATATTTTTCGCACCTGGAAACTGACCTGCCATACCCACTATAGCTATATCTAAACCCGCTAAATTAGAAAATGTTTCATCGATTTTCATTAGTACCTCTTTTATTAATTTTTTTATAAAGCGCTCTTCTGTTGCATTCTTTTTTCTCTTCGTCTTTGTCCCCGTCCGCTCCTTTCTTCCATAGGTTTGTCAGCCTGTTCCATATTTAAAGCTTTGCTCAAAGAACTGACTGTTGGACTTTCATAAAGACTGACTACAGGAATTTCTATATGTAATTCTTTACTTAATTGTGAAATAACTTGAACGCCTACTAGAGAGTCGCCACCGAGTTCAAAAAAGTTGTCGTGGATACCTACTAAGTCAATACCAAGTAGTTTTTGCCAAATATCTGCAATTGTTTGCTCAGTCTTATTTCTAGGAGCAAAATAGGCATTACTCAACTGAGGTCGTTGATGTACCGATTTCGACTGGTTAGCCTTGCCTAAAGATTCCAAAAGAGCTTGGGGATTAAAATTGCGATCGCGTTGAATCACAGTTGCTAAATCTTCAGTCGATACCACAATCCGAGGGACTGCACTGTTGAGAATATGTTTAAAAACTTTTATCCCTTCTGAAGGCAATAAAGCATCTATTAATAGGGATTTAGCATCAGAAATATCTTGTTTGTTAGCTAATCGCTTCACCGCCTCTACTGACATCCCAACATCTTGCCAATCAGTCCAGTTAATAGAAACTGTGAATGTCCGATCTCGATTAGTTTTATGATAAGCAAAAGCGTCAAGAAACTCATTGGCAGCACAATAGCCAACTTCACTAAATTTCTTTCTATAAATAATTGAACTAAGAGATGAACAAAGAATTAAAAAATCTAACTTAACATCTTTCAAAAGGCTATCTAATACTAGTGTACCCTTGACTTTAGGGGCCATAATATTTTCTGTCATCTCTCGCGTTCTTCGAGAAATCACACCCGCATAATCAGCAATTCCTGCACAATGAAGAACACCATTGATTTGGCCAAACTGTTTCTGGACTGTTGCGATCGCTTCTTGCATCTGTTCCAGGTTAGCTACATCAGCGTTCAGTACTAAAACTTCTGCACCTAGTTCTTCAAGTTCCTTTACTTTCAAAATTTTACGACTGATATTATCTTGGGGATCGTTAGTAGCTAGCCATTGTTCCCACTCTTGTCTAGCAGGAAAAGCTGAACGCCCGATCAAAACTAGTTTGGCTCGTACCGCCTTTGCTAGGTGTGACGCTAGAGCAAGTCCAATGCCTCCGAGTCCACCTGTGATTAAATACACTCCTCCTTGCCTTAATTGCGATCTTCCACCCTCTGCTTCTTGCAATTTGACTGCTTCAAAGGTTTGCACCCAGCGATGAAAACCACGGTAGGCAACAACTATATCGGAGGATTGTATTTGTAGCTCATTTACCAGCTGATTTACAAGTTTCTCCTCTTGCCAACTTACTTCTTTTGGAATCACAACATCAATGCTACGACAGTTGATATTTGGATATTCTTGAGGAATGATTTTAACAGTTCCTAGTAGAGTCGCCTTTTCTGGGCATAGCACTTCTTCTCCAGTGACTGAGTGTATATTGTTGGAAATGACCGTTATTTGAAGCTCATCTACGATACGCTGTTTTCCAAGTGCTTGAGCTAAAAACAGCAGACTATAAAAACCTTTTTCTTGGACTTTATCAACTCCTGCAAGTCCAGATTCAATCTGACTAACAGAAGTCACATTCCATAAATGAACAATCGTTTTTGGGATCTTGTCTTGTGCTACTAGTTCATTGAGCAGGGCATCATAATCATCACGTTGTGTAGGATTAAGGCTATATGCACGCTCATTCAACTTAGTAAACTTTGACCCAACCTTCACTATAATTACATCCTGACCATCAAGCTTAAGTCGTTTTACTAGTTCTTCTGCCAAGCCGCACTCATCGAGAAACACAAGAGTGCAAGACTTCTGAGTGATCAATTCCTTCTGGTTCAACAATACAGTAGGTACAGATTGTTTCCACAAAGGTAAGTAGAACCAATCGGCAATATCTGGCTTTTTGCCAAATGACACAGGTTTAGCACTATTATCCTGTCTCTGTTTATAGTCTTCAATCCAGTAACTCTGCCGCTCAAAGGGATATGTTGGTAGTGGGAGACGATGACGGTGTTCGTGGGCGTAAAATCCTGACCAATTTACCTGTACTCCATATAGCCAGAGTTTGCCTAGTGTGTTCAGTAAAAATGCTGTATCTGACTGTTTTTCTTGAGGATGTCGTAATGAACAGAGTGCTGGAGAATCTGAATGCTTTTTAACAAAAGTACACAAGCTGCTTCCTGGCCCCACTTCTAGCATGATGCAATTTGCCTCTTGCTGCAACGCAGAGATGCCTGCTGCAAACTGCACTGTTTGGCGTAAATGTCTTGCCCAGTAATCGGGATCTGTGGCTTCTTCTGCTGTTATCCAGGTTCCTGTGAGGTTAGAGATAAAAGGAATCTGCGGCGGATTTAGTTTGACTTTTTTAACTTCTTTGATGAATGGCTCAACGATCGGTTCCATCATCGCAGAATGAAAGGCGTGAGAAGTATGCAACCGGCGACACTCTACACCTAATGCTGTAAGTTGCTCATGAATCCTGTCTACAGCATTATGGGTTCCTGAAACTACGCACAAGGAAGGAGCATTGCTGGCGGCTAAAGATAAATTTTCATTTAGTAAAGTTTTAATCTCTGCTTCTGTTTGTGAAACCGAAAGCATAGCACCTGCTGGAAGTTGCTGCATCAGTCGTCCACGGATAGCTACTATTGCCAAAGCATCTTCTAGGGAAAATACACCAGCAAGGCAAGCTGCTACATATTCTCCTATGCTATGACCAATCATCATTTGGGGAGAAATGCCCCATGACATCCATAATTTAGCCAAAGCATATTCTATGACAAATAATGCGGGCTGAGTCATATCAGTTTGTTGCAGTCTTTCTGCTGCGGCTTTTGACTCAGATTCGTTGGGATAAATCAGCGATACTCCTGCGGAGTCACTTCGTGAACGCAAATCCAACCCAAGATGAGGTTGCAGCAATTGACAACATAAATCAACCTGTTGTTGAAAAACCGGCTCAGTTTGGTAAAGTTCTTTACCCATGTCCACATATTGAGCGCCTTGTCCAGGAAACATGAAGACGATGGGGCGATACTCCTGCGGAGTCACTTCTCTACGAGAGGCTGCGCCAACGTGAACGCCACTTTCAACTAAGCGAGTGAAAACTCTTTCTGGATCTTGTAAGGCGCTGACTGCATCCTCGATATCTTGGCACACCAGCACGCGACGATGATTGAACTCAGCACGCCCCACTTGCAGGGTATAGGCTACATCTGCAAGATTAAGTTCTGGGTGCTGTTGCAGGTGATTAGCCAAATTTGCAGTTGCTGTCTCTAAAGCAGAGTCAGTTTTTGCAGAAATTACCAGCAATTGATACTTTCTCCCC
>NZ_NOLK01000134.1:0-22908 GCF_002245985.1 Nostoc sp. 'Peltigera membranacea cyanobiont' 232 | reverse complement strand
CCAGTTCTTCTTTTGATAACTGGTTCAAGCTTTCTCGGTCTAATTCTTGAGGCAGGTTTTCGTTCATATCTATGATAGTCCTCCTCAAGTGTTCCCTTTGTCAATACTCTGCCACCTGAATCCTTACGATTGCAGATTGAAAAATCAAGCCCCTTAATTTATTAATGGGGATAATCTACAATCTACCTTCTAAAATCATCAATAAATCTAAAATCTAAAATCTATCAATCCCAAGCCCCTAACTTTAGTTATGGGGTCAATCTCCAATCTGCAATCGGCAATCTTCAATTGCTTGACTGCGATTACTGACTATGATATTCCATCAGCAATCTCTAAAATCTTTCAAGTCAACTAAGTAAAAAGGCAGTTTATAAATATTTACTTTCATGCCCAAGGTGAGGCGATCGCTTTCTTTCACATATTCAAGTAAAATCACTGTATTTGATGGATAAAAACTTTCTTTACAGCGTAACTCACCTACTTTAATAAGAGGTGTACTTGTCGAAAGGCAAACTGTCTTCCGGCTCAAAGTTACGCAGGTCTTGCTCCATCATCTGACGACGTTGGACGTATGTTCTGCTATCTTCAATCCTTCGTCTCATCTGCCATGCACCAAAATTAATACCCTTTTCTGCGTATTTAGCAGACACTTTGTTGTAATCATCAACCTCGATTTTCTTGCGCCACTCAAGCTGTTCCAGCGCACTTTCACTGATACCAATTTTCTGAGCGTATTCTACATATTCAGGTTTGAGAGAACCATCTGGGTTAAACTCCTTTTTTTCTTGTTCGCTAAAGAAATCGTAGGCTGTGTAGACTGGCCACGGCTCTGGATCAGTCTCGTCCAGGTGCTTCCACTCGTCATACTCTTCTTTTGCTCGTAGAGCATAACTATCAATTGCTCCAGGATGTGCGCCTTTAGATAACTTTTGTTGTCTTACTTCATTTTTTAAAGTTCCATCTGCATTGAATTCTTTCTTATGCATATTTATCCAACGCTTAATTCTCGACATACAAACCTCTCAATATATTAACCAAGTTTCATTAACTTCTTAAAACCATGACTCTGGAAATTAAACATTTTGATCCCAGGCTCAATCAATGGATTTATACAGATTAGCGTAAAACTATTTTAACTGAAAAGCTCAGTAATACTTTACTAGAATCATATTTCCCTAACAAAGAGTTTTCATTTGGCCACTCAGATGAATACAGTACCGCCGAAGAATTAAAGAATCATCCAGATGGACAGATTTTATTGCTCTCTTCTAAGACTCGCTTACTTTATGGAGAAAAGGAATGTTTAGAAACGATTCAAAAAATTTGTCCAGATAGTAAAGACCGTGGGGCTTACGGTTCCATCTTCCTTGGGGCTTGTAAAAATGTGATTCATGAAAAGCTAAATATTCTGGTAGTAGATGATTCTACTGATAACAGGGGTGAAAATGGAGGGATATTATCGAATGATTTGGCATATAAATTAGTTGGTGACTGTTATGGGCAGATTTCAACACAACTTTATGACAAGCTAACCTTAAGAGAATCACAAATAGATAAAAGCTATCGTGTAATTCAGCATCGATTCGGTTGGGTGGATGGAGTTGGAGAAGATACTACTAAATACCGTTTTGGCAAAGGAACACTCCGACCATACAGACTAGATAGAATAGAATATGCAGATCCTAAAAATGAACCAAAAATCGATATAATTCTTCCTGTAAGCAGTTTTAAAGGAACAGACAAGGATAGACCCGAAGGGCCTACTAAACCGCAGATTCAACCAGGATTATATCAGCAAAATATTTGGTTAGCTGAAAAAGGACAATCTCAACAAGGACAGATGTCTATCTCCCAACTGCTGGCATCTTTCTCCCAAGGAATTAAAGATTTTGCCGAGGAACTAGAGGTACAAGCTCAAAGATTAGCCTCTATTCAAGATGATCCGAGAATTCTTGCTGCTTACTATTGTGAAAGATACGAAAAACGTAAAGAATCATTGAGCCAAAATAAATTAAAAACATCAAAAACTATTAATCAAGAAACAGATGTCAAAAAGTTAGGGACAAATGATGACTTAGATGCAGATCAGGAGTTGGATGACGAGAGTACTAAAGATGACTTGTTCATGTACAAACTCATTAAAGCTGATTTACTAGGTCATCAGCAACTTTTAGAAACTGAGAAGGTAAAGCAGGAATTAAGTCGGTTTGTACAAAGTGAGTGGCGAGATATTGCTGTAGGGAAAACGCTTACTTTTGACCAAGGGATGATTATTCCATCCAAGGGACTCAAAAATGGTGAAATTTGTGTCTCTTGGCTTGATGAGCAAGAAAAAATTCTTAACTTCCGTTCTCCTTTCCTCAACTCTAATGGTTTGTGTGTTTCTAATAATAAATATGTTGAGGATCAGCTAGGGCCAGATGGTGAACCCTTAGAAGGCATAATTGTAGTCAATGACGAAGACCACAAGCGCATACAAGCCAGAATTGCAGAGTTAGAAGCACGAGGAATCAATGTTGATTTTATCGACCCAGCAGAAACCGAATCAGAACGCCAAGCACGAGACTACGATGGTGACTGCATTGGTGTGGCAAGAGCTAGCTTATATCCCAATCTGACAGCAGAGGCAGAGCGAAGAAATCTTCCCCAAAACGCCTATTCGCCCACGGTTAAGCTCAAAAAACAGTCATTTTATGATCCCACCGATGGAAGTCAGCCCCCTTTTGAAAAAATCGCTATTCACATGAGCGATAGCATCAGCGTGGGCATAATCAACAATCAAGTTACTGCGCTAGAAGCATTAGAATCGGAAATCGAAGTACTAAACGCTTATGGGACTTTAGAACAAAAATCAGAATATTTAGAGCAAGTATCTAACCATTACGAAACCCTGTTTGAGCAAGAACGCCAGAAAGATCCAAAGTTAATTCGAGAAGAATACAAGCCTTATATGCAAGGGGTTGTTGAAATTGCTCATTGTCAAATAACTCCCGAAATTATCCAGCAAGCAATGGACATTAACCGTCAAATGTACCGGAGCATGATTGAAGAAGGATGTTATCAAAACCAAATAGCGGTTGATTTATTCAAAAGTGCTAAAAAACCTGAGATGAATTTAATCCGGGAAAACAACCGCTACTTGTATCGTGATGTTAATTATATTAAAGATAAAAAGTCGCCTTCAGTTTATTTAAACACGGGGATAACACCAAAGGGCTACTCACCAGTAGAATTATTGATTAGCCAAACCAATAAATATTTCCAGCAATCACAGTTAGAATCGCTCCCCATCGTTCAGTTTAAAGACTTGTTCAAAGGAGTAGAATTTACACCACAGCAAAAATTTGCAGCGATCGCCGCCAAGTACGAGTTTGATCGGAAATTCAACGCTGCGGTTCGTGCCTCAAGGCGGCGAGAAACAGAGTCTGGCCCTAGCGCAATTGTTCAAACGGATTCAGGAACGCAACTCGAAATTACCAACCTCACCCGCTACGGGCATCCCCTAATCTGGAAAGCCCAGACACTTAATATTCGCCTAGATGAGATTAAATTCACAAACAGTGAACGCCCCCATAAATTATTAGCAGTTGCACAGATAGATGGCGAGGTTGGGTCAGATGGAAAACCCGCTTACCGCAACCTGGGGACAGTTAGCCAACAATCTGTGACTGACCACAATCTCAAGGCGGGGACGACCATGCAGGGAGCTAAACTCCTAGAACTAAAACCAGAACTTACTAGAAGCCAAACTAAACTACTCTATGCCTTGGCAAATGATGCGGCAGAAGCATTTTATGCGAAAATCCCAGAGTCAGAAAAATTTGCATCCGCAGCCGCGGCTTGGAACATCTGTACATCCCGCCAGGATGAACTCGAAGTTGCAAGAAAAGAAAACGCAAACCCCCAGGCGATCGCTAAAAAAGTCTCTAATTTTGCCTTCGCTGCTTTCCCCAATGAGATTATCTCTCGCTTAGATAAATTGCAATTTACTGAGCCGAAGTTAGTCACACTCAATAATGAAGCAAATCAATTTTTGGGTCGAGACTGGAATCCCACCGAAAAACACGCGATAGAAATTAGAGCTAGCCACCACCCACCGGGACATGAACGCCACGTTTCCAGACTAATGTTTGTACAGGATACTGACGGCGAATATAAGGAATTCGCCATGCTTGAAACCAGAACTGCACAGCTTCCCATTGGAACGAAAGCGCAAGCAAGTATGGTTGGGGTAGAACCTGCTACTGCCAAAGCAATTATTGGGCTGCCAGGAAACGAGCCGGTTGAAATTACTATCCGTGAACTCAAGAACTTCTCTTATGCAGGACTTGTTTTTAATGCCGAATCGGTCAACTTAGAATTTGGCACTGTGCCGGTGACTGACAAAACAGTGAAAATCAAACTTGATGGCAAAACTCTGGGTGAGTTAGACAGCGATTCTGCCCAACAGTTAAAAGAAATTAATTATCTCAAAAATGGTAATCCTCTAAAGTTAAAGCTCACGTCTATCTCTGAAACTGGAGATCAAGCTTTTGTCCTGGGTGAGTCTCCTAATGGGAATCTCCTCAAAATTAATAAAATTAACTTTTATGATTTTTCTGGTCAGACATTCAATGATCAAGATTACCGAAAGCTGAGTATCGAAACCTCAGCTTCTAAAACTAGAGATGCTGTATTTTTAAATGGTGAACCCTTGGGGGTACTACATTTTAAAAAAGACAAAGACGCGCTCAGACAACTTGGGCTACTCAAAACCGGACAACTTACACTCGCGCCTGTAATCATTGAAAGTAATTTTTCTGTTATTTGCGTTCAAATTGACCCTAATACCGTTGAATATCCCCAGAAGTGGACGAAGGAATTTCAGGCTTTTGGGACTCAATCAGTTAATTCTGAACAACAAGAGATGATTGAGAGTAGTGCGAAAATTCTCCATCATATTAAAGAGCGTCCTACTTTCTTATTTTCTACAGAATCAAACAAAAAACTTGGAGTCATGGGTCTGGCTGTTGATAACCAGAAAGCTGAGACTGTGACTAAATGGTTAACTGCTCAAAAAGTTGAATGGCAGCAAGTACCAACAGAAGATGTTATCAGGGAAACTAAAAAAGGTCTAGCGGTATTTAACTTGGTTGATAGTTCCATCCCTGCCAAAACTTTGGAGAACATGACCAAGAAATTCGGGGCAATTATTGAAACGGATAGTGACTATCAACAAAGAGTTAATTCCCTTGCTACACGACCGCAGTTTTTGAAACCACCAGAACAAACAGCACAATCCCCACCTAACCAATCTATAACTCCATTACTCCCCACTACTCCTTCTACACCAGACATTAGTAATCATGTGAAAACCGAACCTTTAGGTGTAGAGAAATACCCGACAGTTACTATTGATGACTTGAGAAATTGGTACAATGCCGCAGATAAGTTAGGGAAGCCGGAAAATTACAAAAAACGCATTGTAAAAGTGGCTAATGGGTTTAAAGCTGGTGAGCAATTATCAGCCGAAGCGTTGACAGTAATGAATCAAGATACATTTGAGCTTGAAGTCATCAGTCGGCTGACTCAAATTGCTCAAAGGATTGGCATGGTCTGGGGTAAGTCTAATGAAAATGGCACTCAAGTCCAAGGAAAGATTTATGACTTGGCTTTCAATACCCAACAGAGGGATTTAACTATTTCGCAGAAAAATGGAGAGGTAATTTTAAACTTGCAATCTGGTCAGGTACAGACTAATAAACTAACTCCACAGATATTGCAAACTTTTGAGGATGCTAATACTCAAATTGATAAAATATTAGCTAAACCTCAAATACAACAAATAAACTTACAAAGATAGATTTATCTTAAAATAGCTTTTTTAAGCAGTAGAAAAGGAGAACAACGCTATGGAGACGACTAATTTAGAGCAGCTGCCAAAACAAAAAAGAAGGTATTCAGGGAATGGGGAATGAAGAAAAGGGCGATCGCACGTTCAAAGTGGGAATACTCAATTTATGTAGTTGAGGTTATTTCCAATGGCGGATAAACAAGAGATTAAATGTACATACTGTTTTGGCAAAGGTAAAATAGAACAACCCGAATCAATAAATTTATCTCCCGTACCACAATATAAAACTTGTAGCTTTTGTGGTGGAACTGGAAAAATTATTAATAAAAAGTCGTAGAAATATCTACTTTACGTCATTAGGGCATAACAAACCCCTACTCTCTCGTTCTGTGTGACGGAAGAATAGGGGCTTAATGATGCGGTCTGTGGGCAAATCCAATCAGGTAAGGATGAAATGTGAATGTTATGCAGATGTTACAGGGTGCGACCGCGGTAAATTATTGACAAAAAGCCTGGAAACAAACGCCTGCGAGCGTTACGGTATATTCAAAGCAGGTTATAAGGGCTTGTTCGGCTGAAGCTGTAAGGCAGCTGCAAAATCTGTTGATAAGTGATTTCTCGGTAAAGGTGTGTGCAAGTCTAAATAAATTATTAAGGGAATACCCAGGTAAGATGGGTAGAAATGGGGTAGTTCTGCGCTATTTTTACCCAAGCGATTGAGCGATAATTATGTGTATAAAAAGCGCTGGCAAAGATTTTAAGCTGGCATTTAATAAACTGCAATATAAAACAGATCCCTGGATTTTTACAGGGCTTTTTAAATTGAAAACTCAGTTTTCGAGTTTAAAAAAGCGAATGATGGTTTGATTGTATCTTTTACAAACAAATGAAAGCGAGTTTTAATTAGCTGGATTAGAGCTGAGTACAAGATCAAGTAAAGTACGAACAGGTTGTGATTTAAATAGTGCAGCTTGGTGGTCACTATAAGCACGAACTAGGCGATTAAGCGTGCTGGCACCAGTTTTGGCTTTTTCAATTTCTTCACCTCTGACGATTTCGCCATCAAGCATCTGCTCAATCACAAGTTTAATATCACCAGCCTCAAGGCGGACTTTTTGTAGCTTTTCTAAAGTGCTAAGTAAGGTTTTGAGTGAATTTAAGATTTCGTCACTATCCAGGGCATTTTCCACTGACTCAGCGATCCCTTGAGTTTGTGTCTCATCTGGAAGTGTCAGTAATTCAGTAGTAGATGTTTTAGGTTTTATCTCGAATTCGCTTGCCATTAATCCTGACTCAAGAAATCTTTCTGAGTGTATTGTTTAATTGAGCTTCTGTTTAGTATGACTTTTAGAGAGTAGCAGATTCAGGTATGTTGTAAATTAGCCTCGGCGAAACAGAGCTTCTAGATAAACCTGGGAAACACGGCGATCTCCATCAGCATTTTGCAACAGAAACAGTGAGATAGCTGCGGTAATAAGGCGATGTTCATCCCAATCAGGATGCTGTTCTAGATAGCTGTTTAAAGACTGATGTAGTGTTTCAGGAAGATTAGTCAAGATGTTTTGGGTTGAGTTCATGGGAGCAAAGCTTCCGAAAAAGCAAATCTAATAGGGACAACAAGCCAGAGGTGATGCAGTAGTTGTCCTGTTTCACCCCATTCTTTAGTTGTCAAACCACCTGTGCTAGCAACTGAATAGTTTTATACAGTTGATGTTCAAGATGGAATAGACAGCAAAGGCTAGTCGATTTATTGTGTGCTGACTGGCTCGGTTTGTCAATGTTGCAAAATATTAAACATAAATATAGAAAAAATAAATAATTACGTGAAAGCTAGGGTTAGAGATAGATTTTCTTTACGCAACTTAACAATAACTCCGTAAGATAGACTGATAGCTACAGTCATGACAAAATCCCCAGTGGATGAATAGAAGCCGATTATCTTGTCAAACAACTGTGGAAAACAGTAGAGGTAGCTGTGGAAAGTCTGTGGAATCAGTTAGAAAAAGTAGAGCTAATGATAAGAATTGCAAAAAGTGACAACATGAGAAGGAGTCAAAAGTCAGAATGGGTTAAACCTTAGCTATCCGCTAACAGGAGTCAAAATATCCCAGCAGTCAAGTCAGGGGTTTCAAGCAAGGAAAATTTTTCTTTATCTCCACGATAGCGACGCGGAGTGCGAGTCCGCTTACTCTGTAAGAGTTGCAAGCTACGCTTTTAGCGTCTCGTAGAGAGCGTCATTGCGTTAACAAAGGGGGGCGTTAACAAGAGTGCAAATTGGTATAAATTCGTTCCAAAACAGTTCGTCATAGTGTAGGTTTCGAGGTTTGCTTGGCGTATTCTTCTATCAGGGAAGCATAGTCTTCTTCTTTGGGTAGGGTCTCGAAGCTATGAACCGCAGAGGTCGTCGCCCATAGCAGCTTTTCCCTCGTCCAAGTTTCGATGAAAGGCGTGAACCATGAGGCATTGTCCAGCATCGTCGCATGAAGGTTAACGAACTCGTCCATTCCTTCCGGGCGAGTAAATATCCAACTCATGCAGTGTGGGCAGAAGTAATGGCGAGTCGCGCCATGCAAACCGCCGATGGTCGGCTGACCCTTCAGTATTGAGAACCCAACGCTTGGAATCGCAACGCTTAAAGAAAAAGCGCTGGCAGTCATTCGCTGGCAACCTGTGCAGTGGCAAGCCATCGTCAGCAGAGGCGGGGCACTCACCTGAAGCCGTATCTGTCCACAACGACATCCGCCTGACCAGGGCAAATTCCAATCGTTCATGATCTGCCGCCTCCGTTCTCTATTCATCTTCATTCTTAACTAAGAATAATATTTTCTTTCTGACTTTTGAATTCTTCTTCAAGAATTATTTGCAAATACAAAAAAGGGAAGAGAAAGCAACATGGAATTGAATAGTGTTATCGCAAATCGTACCCAAAATTGGGGAGTATTTTCCAGCAAACCGGGGGGCGATTTTTTGGTGCTTGTTAGGCAACCCCACAGGCAGAAAACAAGGCTTGATGGTGCTGTTCTTCTTGAACCCCGATCAGGTGTAATTGGGCGATCGCCTACACAGCAAATCCTCAAGTTGTACCTTTACTTGGTTTAAAAACCCGCAGATGCGATCGTTTTTATGTAACCGATAAGCGATTCAATAGGTTTGTCCAAGGGATCGCGTTGTGGGAGAATAGGCTGCTAGATATCGATAACTCTTGGGGGTAAGCATCCTGCCTGCCCAGTATATACAATTTAAATGTGGAACAGCTTAGTTAGTGTTGTTATTTCTAAATTACAATTTCTAGCAGGGGTCAAGGGATTTAGTAATTTTGTCTATCTTTGCTCAACGTTCAGTATTCATCCGCCATTTTCTCAAACTTGCATCTGTAAATGTTCTTTCAAATCTAATGGTTCCGTTGGCAGGACTAATAGATGTAATGTTTTTAGGGCATTTAACGGAGATTCGTCATTTAGCAGGTGTGGCACTAGCAACAATTTTATTCAATTATATTTATTGGACATTCGGTTTCTTACGCATGGGTACAACTGGAATGGTTGCACAGGCTATAGGGCGTAAAGATAACCAATCGGCAGTACTGATTGGTTTACAGCATGGAATTTTAGCATTGATATTAGGACTCGCTATCCTGATATTTCAACAACCTTTACAAATATTAGGGTTTGCGATTCTAAGTGCTACACCAGAAGTTAAAAGTTCTGGAGTCGATTTCTATAATGCTTTAGTATGGGGTGCCCCAGCAACATTGATTAACTTTGTCTTGATTGGTTGGTTTCTTGGACAAGCACAAAGTAGTAAAGTGTTGTTGCTTTCAGCTATTAGCAATTGTGCAAATGTACTACTAGATTATCTATTTATTGTTCAGTGGGGATGGTCAAGTAGAGGAGCTGGGTTAGCGACAGCCACTAGTCAGTATCTGATGCTGATGGTAGGTATTTTACTATATTGTCAAACAATTTCATTTAAACAAATACAAGCTTTAATTGGGGAACTATTTGACCTGTCTGCTTTAAAATCAGCTTTCATGCTGAATGGAGAAATTATTATTCGGACTTTTGCTTTAATTTCGACAATGGCGATGTTTAGCAACCTTAGTTCTATGTTAGGAACTGAAATTCTGGCAGCAAATACCCTCTTGATGCAAGTGGTAAGCTTGGCAGCATATTTCATTGATGGCTTGGCATTCGCTACTGAGAGTTTGGCTGGGATTTTTCAAGGTAGTGGAAATATTACTTCTTTAAAACAACTGTTGCAAACTTCTGTAGTTAGTAGCTTGGTTATCGGATTAATGTTTGCTACTGCATTTATTTTTGCCCCAGAATCACTGTTAAGATTGTTGACCAATCATAGTGAAATTATCAATAATTTACGCTCTTATATTCCTTGGTTGTTACCAGTTTTAGGTTTTGGCTCAGTCGCTTATGCGCTAGACGGTTATTTTCTAGGATTGACTCAAGGTCATACACTTCGTCAAGCTATGCTGAAAGCCGCTGTAATTGGTTTTATTCCATCAGCAATTACAGCAATGTATTTCCATAGTAGTCATTTACTATGGCTATCAATGTCTTTATTTATGGCAACAAGAACAATAACTTTGGCATTGTGCGTACCAAAATCGTTTTGTAAAAGACAGTGAGGGCAGGATGTTGGAGGTAGGGTATTAAATGTAGTATTTAAGACACTAAAATGCGAATATATTACATACTACAGCATCTTCTTAATTCTCTACACCTTTCATCAAGGAATACTAGGGATTTACGCTTTTATTAGTGCCGTGATCGAAGGGTGGAACTCGACTTTTGACTGCCTAGATGAGTTTTTGACGAAAGCTTGAGTTTCTCTTACTAGTAGTTCGCTTTCCCCAAAATTGCGCTTGTGGATGTCGGCGCTTGTGCAGGTTCGCTAGTGGGAGCAGAGGAAATTATGCCAGGTATAGCAGCGATCACAGTGATTAACGCCTTATGGCATCAAAGGTTTGGGCAGATAAGGATTCAATCTTATTTAGTGCTGTTTTTGAGTTCGTCGAAGGAACGTTTTTTTAGTCTGACTGGCGATTTTCTCCAAAGTAGGGAGTACCTAAAGCTTTAGGAGGTGTAGATTTTCCCGCTAATCCCACTAATGCCAATAAAGCGATCGCATAAGGTAGCATGACTAAAAATTGGTAAGGGATATTTGCCCCTAATGCCTGAATTCGCAGTTGTAAAGCTTCTGTAGCGCCAAATAGCAAACAAGCTAAAGCACTACCTATAGGATGCCATCTGCCAAAAATTAATGCTGCGATCGCAATAAATCCTTTACCAGCACTCATCCCTTCGGCAAAAAATCTTACCTGTACTAGAGCTAAATAAGCACCTCCTAAACTCGCAAGACAGCCACTAATTACCACTGCGATATAACGTACCGTTTGTACTGAAATTCCAGCCGTATCAGCAGCTTTCGGAGATTCTCCCACTGCCCGCAATGTCAGTCCAAAGCTAGTTTTAAATAAAATGTATGTAGTTAAAATAACTAAGATAAATAATAAATATACTAAAAAATCTGACTTAAATAGTAGCGGCCCGATTAGAGGAATATTGGCTAAACCAGGAATGATAATTGTCCCAATTCCAGGTAACTGCTGCGTACTGCTGCCACTAAACACTAACCGGGCTAAAAACGATGTTAATCCAGCTGCAACGAGATTAATTGCTAGCCCAGATACCAATTGATCGACACGCAAAGTTACACACAAAACAGCATGGAGTAGTCCGACTAATCCACCTGTAATTAAGGAAGCGAGGATACCAAGCCAGGGATTACCTGTGTAGAAAGTGGCAGCAGCAGCAGTAAAAGCACCTATAAGCAACATTCCTTCTAAGGCGATATTTAAGACGCCCGCTCGTTCCGAGTACAATCCTCCAAGGGCTGCAAATGCTAGGGGGACGGCTAGGCGTAAGGTAGCGATTAAGTAATCGGAGAAGAAGTTGAAATTATTCATGGAGTTATTTTTAAACGCAGAGGGAAGCGCAAAGTATCACAGAGTTTTCTTTGTGTTCCTCTGCGTTAAACCTCCGCGTCCCTCTGCGTTTTTACTCTTATTTCTCTTTCGACTGCGAGACTGATAGCAATAAATAAGACCATAAACCCCTGAATCGCGTAAACTACTGTTACCGGCACACCTACACTACGCTGCATCACATTTGCACCACTGCGAAGCGCTGCAAAAAACAAAGAAGTTAAGACTACACCGACAACACTACCACGACTTAAAAAAGCGATCGCAATGGCATCAAATCCGTAACCTGGTGAAACTTGTTCAAATAGCCGATATTTCAACCCCATCACCTCACAACTCCCAGCCAACCCAGCTAAACCACCTGAAAAAGCCATCACCAGCATAATGGTACGTTCAACAGATATGTGGGCATAACGGGCAGCAATCGGGTTAAATCCCACTGCTGTAATTTGATAACCTAGCGGCGATCGCACTAACAATACCCATAAAATACCTGCGGCAATTAAACCGAATAAAATCCCAGCATGGGCAAGGCTTTGCGGTAAGATAATCGGCAAACGCGATGTTTTAGCAATTAATGGCGAATAAGGACTAGGCGCACCTGTGGCCATTAATGGGTTTTGTACGAGGTAGCTAACTAAATTCACCGCGATATAGTTGAGCAATAATGTAGTAATTACCTCATTCACTCGGCGCATGGCTTTGAGATAACCAGGAATCCAACCCCAAACTGCACCAAAGAAAAATCCTGCCAAAAGTGCTAAGGAGATATGAATCACCGCAGGTAATCCTTGCACATATAACCCAATTAAAGTACTTCCCAATGCACCCAGATAAATTTGTCCTTCTCCACCGATATTAAATTGCCCAGCCCGCAATGCTACTAACACGCCCAAACTAGCGAACAATAGCGGTGTCATTTTGGTGAGGGTGTTACCAAATCCAAAGTAGGTAGAGATAGATTCTTGAAATAAAATGCTGTATGCGGTGATGGGATTTGCCCCAGCAATTAGTATGAGGATAGCACCGACGATAAGGGCGGAAGCGATCGCAATTAGGGGTGATAGGATTGGTGACAGTAATTTCATACGATTAGTTGGGATCATTGATTAACCCCACCAGCCATCAACAAACCAATTTCTTCCACCTTCGCCGTAGCTGCATCCAAAATAGCCACAAACTCACCTCTGTAGATTACGGCAATGCGATCGCTCATTGTCATCACTTCTTTCAACTCAGTAGAAATATACAAAATTGCCGCACCGCGATCGCGTTCTGTTAAGATTCGAGACTGGACAGCTACTGTCGCCCCGACATCTAATCCCCTTGTAGGTTGCATGGCGATAATTAAAGCTGGTGTTTGCGCCAGTTCTCGCGCTAACACCACTTTTTGTTGATTTCCTCCCGAAAGCTGACTTACCTTGATATCAATCCCATTCGCCCGAATGTCAAACTCTTGCATTGCAGCTTGGGCACGATTAGCGATCGCTTCTGGTTGTAACAAAAAACGGCGACAAAATGGCAGATATTTAAAAGCTTTTAAAATCAAATTTTGGGCGATGCTAAATTGCAACACCAATCCCATTGTCTGCCTATCTTCTGGAATGTAGCCGACTGAGGAATGCTTGGGCGTAAACTCAATTTTACCCTGCTTAATAGTCCGCACAAGAGCAATGGCATCAGCTAATTCTCGCTGCCCATTCCCATCGACACCAGCAATTCCTAAAATTTCTCCCGCCCGCAGTTCAAAAGATACATTATTTACAGCCGGAATATTTCTTTCATCAGCAACTTGTAAATTTTGCACCGATAGGATGATTTCTCCTGGTAATGTAGGACTTTTATTTAACTGTAAACTTACCTCCCGTCCTACCATTAATGTTGCTAACTGCTGAGGTGTAGCTGCTGAAGTTGATATTGTTGCTACTACCTTTCCCTGGCGCAAAACTGTTACTGAATCACAGAGATTCATTACCTCTTCTAATTTATGACTGATAAAAATGATTGTGTTACCTGCGGCTGCCAATTGTCGCAAGATAGCAATTAATGATGCTACTTCTGGCGGTGTCAAAACTGCTGTAGGTTCATCAAGAATCAACAACTTTGCTCGACGGTAGAGAACTTTGAGAATTTCTACCCGTTGTTGTGCCCCAACAGATAAATTTTCAACTTTGGCAGTGGGGTCAATTTCTAATCCATAAGCTTGGGATAATGCGGCAATTTCTTGCTGTTTATCTTGTAAATTTAGCCGCCAAGTTTTCTCCATCCCTAAGATGATATTTTCTGTGACAGTCAATTTCGGTACAAGCATGAAGTGTTGGTAAATCATGCCAATCCCTAATTTAATTGCCTTATTTGGTGAAGTAATTTTTATTGATTGTTCTTGAAGATAAATCTCCCCAGCATCAGGTTGATAGAGTCCACTAATAATATTCATTAAAGTACTCTTACCTGCACCATTTTCGCCTAGTATTGCATGAATGGTTCCAGATGCAACAGAGAGGTTGATATTATCGTTAGCAATAAAACACCCAAAGCGTTTGGTAATATTGTTTAAGCGTAAATAGTTCATATTCACTAAAATGATAGCTCGTAGTGAGGACTAAAGTCCTCAAAATCTGGACTAAAGTCCTTACTACAAAAGTTTTTTAATCTAGTCTACTAAACCTATTACAGTACAGCGTAATAAACCGCCCATTCCAAATCACCAAAAACCATGCCCTGTAAGCTTTTTGGCTTCCGCCCTGCGGTACTATATTGTTGCTTTTTTTACGCAGCGCGTATCTTTACCAGCCTCTTTACAGTCTTCAAAAACGATTTTTTTATTAACAATATCTTGCTTTGCATTCAATACCTTTTGCTTTACTATTTCTGGTATAATTCCTCCGAATTTTCCTAAAAATAAGATATCTGTTCTTTCTAACCCAATTGTATATATTTGTCCTTTGATTTGTTTTTGTTTAGCTAATTCTGCTATGTAAGCGATGGCTAAATCTAAGCGTTTTACAGCGCTGGTTAAAACAGCTTTTGGTGCAACATCTAATTGATCCTTAGTGTTGCCAAAAGCATATACTCCTTTTTCACCTGCTGTTTGTAAGACTGCGGCTGAGGCATTATCTAACCATTGATAGATGACATCAGCACCAAAAGAAATTAATGCGAGCGTCGCTTCCTTGGCTTTGGCAACATCATTCCAATCACCTGTAAAAGTAGAGGTAATTTGGATATTTGGTTTAACAGACTTTGCTCCTAATTCAAATCCCCGGAGTTCTCCCTCGGTAGCGGGGAACTTCTCTCCAGCAATATAAGATAATTTATTAGATTTAGTGACAGAAGCGCCGATAATACCACACAAATAACTAGCTTGTAGGTGATCTATTCGTAAAGAAGCAATATTCTCAGCCTTAAGATTACCATTCACACCCACAAAAAATGTATTGGGGAACTGTGAGGCGACTTGTTCAATTGCAGCATCAAATTGTCCGCCATGTGCGAAGATGAGATTGTAGCCTTTACGAGCAAAATCTGTTAATACTTCTGTTTGATCTGCTTGTGCTACTTTTTCTACATAGGCGGTTTCTGTACCTAGCTTTTGTTTTGCTAGATTAATTCCTTCATAACCAGATTGATTCCAGCCTTTGTCAGTAATCATTCCAGGGAGAGCGATCGCTATTTTAAACCCTTCAGTACCACCCGTTGTTGTCGCTGTTGGTGTCGTTGGCTTATTACTGCAAGCTTCCACCACTAAGCTAGTAGCAAATGCTGCTGAACCAAACAAGATAAATTCACGCCGACTAAAGCTTGTTGTCATACCTCGCCTTCAGATAGATAGTTATTTCAAAACTCTAAAGTCGTAGGTGGTCTTTTGGAAACAATTTCTCCCGGATTTCTCAATCAAGACACAAAAACGTCTCTCCTCGTTTATCATAGTCTGCTTTTACACTTGTTCACTCAGCCGTATTATCTCGTACTCTTTTTCAAAAATCAAATAGGATTCCTATAGCGTTCTTCCATCAATCTTGGGAAAAGCAATCGCTGCAAGGTTTACGAGACTTCGGTTTTCAGTTTCTAGCTAGATTTTTGAATTTCTATTAGAAAATAAAGCCTCAAACCTTGATTGGGTGATAGTTTCAGTTTTCTGCTTCGATTATTGTTTGATGAGAGTGATGGAAGAGCGATAGTAAAAACCTAGAATTAAAGAAAAGATAAAAAGTTAATCATGTCAGACTTTATTGAGCTAGGGGTTACAAATCAAAATCAAGGCTGAATGTTTCCCCTGAAGAATCTTCTTCTTTCTCCTCTGCAAATGGAGTTGCAGTCCAAGACGTGAGCTGCTTTGATTCAGTATTAATAGGTGGGGAAGGTAAAAGTTGTGCAGGTAATCCAGCCTTGATGAAAACAAAATAGCAATCAACTATAAAGTAAAGCGTGTCCAGGTAGCTTTTATCTAGTTTTTGCGATTCTGCAAATATGCGCTCTCGGTAATTATCTTTGAGGCGAATTTTTTCCGGTGCTAAGTCTTTTTTATCTGCCATTGTTATAACTTCACTTAAGAGATGTGCCCGTTAGATTCTTGGCAGAAATGGTTTTTGCCATTTCTAGAAGCCCAGAGACATTGGCTTCTACCGGATTGTCCAGGATTTTGAAGCCGTTTTTCTCCAACAGCTTCTTAAATCCAGGTAAGAGGCAACCTCCACCAATCGCCCAGATTTCATCCCCCTGGTGCTTGGCATCAAGTGTCAGATTCACCACTTTCTTCAAGTATTTTTCATACCAATCTTTTAAAGAAGCACTGTATATATCTTTGATATCGATGTCACGGCTGTACTTGGTATGTCCCATTTCCAGACAAAATCGGATTTTCGATGGATCTCCGATTTTTCCGCCATTCAAATGTTTCATTTTTTGGGAGATATCATCGATGAGAACTTCTACACCTATAGGGTAAGCAGTGTGAACTTCTCGCTGACCCCGGTTGTAACGAGAATATAGGGTTGTTCCATTACCAAAGTCTAAAATGGTTAATTTTTTTGGCAGTGGATGCCCAAATAATGCACCCATACCCTCTAGTACAACTTTCAGCACTTCTACTTTCACGTCTGATTGTTTGCCAGCAAGTATTGGCTGATATTCTCCGTTTAGTACTTTTTGCAATTCTTCAGCCAGACCAACATCATGTAAGCTGACGACTAATTTTAAGTGCCAAGCCTTACGGTGTGGGAGATGTGCCAATGCACCCAACAAAGTCAACAACGCATTATTTACTTTATTTTCATTATTGTCTGTGTTGCGGTCAAAATAATTCCCTGTCCGGTAAGCTGACTCTCCAACTGTGTAAGCAGTACCGTTAAAAACTACACGCCCTGGAACATCTTCCATCTCGGCATTAGTTATATAGCTGGGGACACGAACTACTTCAAAGCCATCGACTAAAAGTTTGAGACTTCCGTAACCGTTATCGAAACCCGCAGGAAAAATTTTTTGCAACGTGTGAATGTTTGACATAAAGAAAAAGGTAATACACTTTGATTTGTGAAAATTATCTGTTCAGGTAATTTTAGGGAGTAGGGGAGAGAAGAATAAAATAACTACCTCTTTTTTTCCTAATCTCAAGAGCTTATCATAACCCCTTGGGGGCTAAATGGGGTACAAAATGTTAAACAGTCATATATACCCCATTTAGCACCTATATATACCCTATATAGGGGTCAAAATGTCATCAAAGTCCTGAGCTATTGTTGGGGTATATATAGCCCCCATATAGCCCCCAGAAGGAATTTTTGAAATCTTTTTTATCAACGCAGCAGAAATTAAATTAGATCATCGTTGACTCTTTGATTTATACTTTAATGTCAATTTTTTGTTGAAAAGCAATTCAGTTTTGATCTTTAACTTCTTGTTGACATGTAACGAGTGCGTTATCACTTGCTTACAGGTTCAGCTTTCTCAACTGAATTATCATTTACACCCAAAGTCAATTCCAAAGGAGTTCTTTGGGGGTAAGCTTTTACTACTTGTCGATAAACATCATAATTAGTAGGTAGTGCCTTCTGTAAATTACCCACTCCGTAGGTCATTTCCAATTCGCAATTCGCAATTCGCAGTTCGCAATTACGGCGTAATTGATAATTGAGGCGTTGGGGTACAGAGCAACTAATTTCAATTATGAAAAGAAAAGAACACGTAGTATCAATATTCAGAGCAAGCACATTTATGCATAGGGTATTATTAATTGCGAATTGCGAATTGCGAATTGTTGGGTCATCTGGGCCAACAACTGCTCCTGCCGGTTTCAATCCATTCCTATTCAACACTGAAGTGTTAGCAAAGGTTTCAATGCGTGGCTGTGGTTGACTAGTTAGGTTATTAGCATACTTAACTTGCCAAGAGTAACTGGTGAGTGCTGTAGCTTCATACTGTTCAGCAGTAGTAGTGCTGCAACTTGCAGTTATTATTGAGGGTAAAAATCTCATTTGTATTATCAATCGTGAATATTTTTCACCTATCACTCTTGAAGAGGAAGTATGCCATCATTGCTGCCAAGGCGAAGGTATCGCGGTAATCGAAAGCACTTCCCTTGCTTGCAGTCTAATTGCTGTTTGCTCACACTTGGGGCATTTTACCTTTGTGAAAATCACTGAAGGTCGTCCTTTGTACTCGCCCATTACGGGATCTCCGGTGTACTCGCTGATTATCCCCTGTTTGCAGTGGTAGCACTCGAATATCACACGCCCTACCTCCGAGTTGCAATCCAGGAATTGCATGTGCTGACAGGGTTCTGGCGGTAATTCTTCTTCTTCTTCTTCTTCTTCATCGCTCTTTGTCAATTGACTCTGTTGCTTGGGCTGTTGCGGTAATTTGGATTTTCTCTTGTCAGCAGAGGTACGTTTGGCTTTACTTTTCTCTAAATGTTGCGGTTTTCCAGCAGCGTTTGTCTTTGACCTTACAAGAGGTATTACCTCTGCTTGGGCTGGCTGCTCAACTGATGGCAGATCAACACTGGGAGTAATGTTAGGCTGAGAGATTGGCTGCTGTTTATCTACTGGTTTATAAGCAACAAGGTCAAGCTTTGGGCTTTGGTCGTTGAGTTTTAACTCTTGCTTAGGTAGCTTGGGCGGTAAGCGAAGCCATGCCGTTAGGCTTATCGCTCGGTAGACTTCATCAGAACTTTCTTTCCAGAACTTTGGGAAATGAGTGTATTTTAACCGCCAATTTATTTCACTAAATCGCCCCTCATCACCAGAACGAAAGTATAGTTAGCTTTTTAGGTGACAAGCAATTTGGAGCATTAGTTTTTCATTACTTTGGTGTAAAACTTGTGAAAATCTTTGCGGTCTACTTAAATTGTCATAGAATCAGTTCATTCTGTAACTAATATATGTTTTTTCATCAAAAATCGTNTAGTACTAAGAAAATATGATTATCGCAGTTACTAATCAAAAGGGAGGAGTAGCCAAGACAACCTCTACTATCGCACTAAGTGGATTGCTGGCAGAAAGTTCCTCCTGCCTTGTAGTTGACTTTGATCCCCAAGGCAATTTAACCACAGGTCTAGGAATCAAGATTCAGCCAGGGCAGATGACTGCTTATGAAGTACTTACAGATCGTAAACAGAGCGCATCTGAAACTATTATTGACACCGAGTACGGAATCAAGCTGATTCCGGCTGACATATCTCTAGCATCTGGAGAAAAGCAAATTTTGACCTCGGCAGATAATAGCCGAATCCTGAGAAAGAAATTGAATCCTTTACGGCAAGAATTTGCTCATATCCTCATTGATTGCCCACCTAGCTTAGGTATGTTGACTCTAAATGCACTAATGGCAGCAGATGCAGTCTTGATCCCCGTTCAATGTCAGTTCTTTGCTTTGGAAGGCTTACGACAATTATTGGAAACTATCGAAAGTCTTCGTGATGAAGACACTCACCCCAACTTGCAAATTTTAGGAGTCTTGCCTACAATGGCAGACCGTACACTCACGACCCAAGATGCTCTCAAAACTCTTAAAACTAAACTCCCTGGGGTCAAAATTTTTGAACCAGTTCCTAAGTCTGTTCAGTTTCCAGAGTCTAACTTGGCGCGTCAACCAATCCATCGGTATACCACAGAAAGAAAATTGATTGAACCTTATCAAGAAATCGCCAGGAAAATGGCAGAACAGGAGTAATATGGCGAAGCGGCGCTTGTCAATGGCAGATGAAATGGAATTTCCGAATAAAACCAGACAATTCCTTGACTTAGTAGGAGTTACCAATAATCCTCAACTCTCGGAAAACGAATCTATTGAACAATCTTTATTAATAACTCAAATTCACCTAGCTGCCCATCAGCCTCGGCGTTATTTTTCAATTCAAGGAATGGAAAGCCTAGTTGCTTCTATTCGTGAACATGGCATCTTGCAGCCACTGCTTGTCCGACCGTTAGAATCCGGTAATTATGAATTGATTGCTGGTGAACGTCGCTACCGTGCGGCTCAAACTCTTGGAATGGAGCAAGTTCCGGTTATTATCCGCCATCTCAATGACCAAGATGCTTTCCAAGTCGCCCTCCTCGAAAATTTGCAACGGGAAGATTTAAATCCGGTTGAGGAAACTGAAGCTATTTTGCAACTGCTATCTATCCGCTTGGAATGCTCTCAAGGAGAAGTTATTTCCCTACTCAATCATATTGCTAACCGACAAAAGCAAAAAACAGAAACTACGAACAACGTTGTTCGTAACCAATGGGAAATGGTAGAAAAGATATTTTCAGTAATAGGTAGGTTGACTCCAGACAGTTTTCGTAGTCATCGCCTACCTTTACTAAATTTACCTAAAGATGTTCTAGAAACTTTGCGCCAAGGACAACTAGAATATACGAAAGCTCGTATCATCGCTCAATTGAAAGACAAAGATCAGCGACATCAACTTCTAGTGAAAACTATTGAAGAAAATCTTTCAGTTAGAGATATCAAAAGTTACATTCAATCAGTTCAACCTCCTAAGTCTTCTCAGCCGAATATCCTGACTAATCGGATGAAGTCAGCCTATCAGCGAGTTAAGCAAGCTAAAATCTGGGAAGATCCTAATAAAGCAAAAGTTTTAGAGAAGTTGTTAAGGCAAATTGAAGCTTTATTAGAGTAAAATCTATGGTTTTTTACAACATATTTCACTCTCCTCACCAACCTTTGAGGCGTAGCTTGCATAGCTTGCGCTCGTAGTCATCGTATGGTGAAGCGAAGCAGCATTTTCGACTTTATCATCTACTATTATTGTAATCTCAAAAGAGTATAGTATTTATGTACTATGATTGAACTGAATCCCAGTACTATAATAGTCTGCGGCATCGGATCATAAGCAATGTCCACTCCTCCTAATCTTGCCCCTGAACAAGTAAGCGCCTTTCCTCAAAACGAAACAATCACCGGAGTCGTAGAACGTTTAACTTTTTACTCTGCTGAGTCAGGCTACACCGTGGCAAGATTGACTCGCCCACGTAGTACCGAACTCACAACAATTGTCGGCAGCTTCGCCAATATTCAGCCAGGGCAGACTTTACAACTAACTGGTTTCTGGCGTGACCATCCACAATTTGGGCCACAGTTTCAAGTAGTCAACTACAAAGAAACCAAACCAGCTACTCTCACTGGAATTGAAAAATACTTGGGTAGTGGGCTGATTAAAGGTGTTGGCCCAGTCACAGCAAGACGGATTGTTGCCCACTTCGGGCTAGAAACGCTCGACATCATCGAAAACCAGATTGAACGACTGATTGAAGTCCAGGGTATTGCCAAAAAACGGATCACTCTCATTAAAAACGCTTGGGAAACTCAGAAAGCTATCAAAGAAGTGATGGTGTTTCTCCAAGGGCATGGCGTTTCTACCACTTATGCTGTGAAGATATACAAGCAATATAAGGATGAAGCGATCGCTACTGTTACCCATAACCCCTATCAGCTAGCAGCCGATATCTATGGGATCGGTTTTCTAACTGCTGATAAGATTGCTCGAAACTTAGGAGTTGCCCCTAATTCTGAGTTTAGATATTGTGCTGGACTTGTCCATGCTTTGAGCGAAGCAGCTGAGGATGGGCATTGCTACTTACCACAGCCAGAACTAATTGCACTCTTGTTTTGCCAGATGGTTGACTCTGACATTATTTCTAGAGCCGAACTCCTACAACAAGCCATTGCGACTTTACAAATCTCTATTCAACAAATTCAGGCTTCAGGGGAAGTAGCACCACCTGGTTGTTGTGTTTTGCGTTACCAAGCACGGGGGAAAAAGCAAGCTTATTGGTACTATAAATTACACGCTACCAAACCAATTTTTTCCACAACTCAACCCAACAAATTGAGTAAATATAAGCATTTGGGTAAGGCAGGAAGCCCTGCTCATATTAATGCTGTCCTCTCCGTAGCTAGAAGAACCCAAATCGATTACTTAACTGAGTGCATCGACTCTCTTCGTCAAAATTGGGTGGACTTGTACGATAGCCTCAAAGAGAAAAAGTAAGTCTGATTATTTGTTCGCGTAAGTTATCCGCGAACACTATTTTCTTTGTTTTACCCTCTATTTCTCCTTAACCGAGCAGTATTGCCCAGGGAATTTTCCATTGGTTGAGCCACATCTTCAGCATTTTCTACGAGTTTGGCTTCTGCTGCATCTGAAAGTTGCGATACTACAATAGTAGATGTTTCCGCTTTTACCTCGTTTTTCGTTGCCATTAATCCTGACTGAAAAAATCTTTCTGAGTATATAGTTTGATTGACCTTGTTATTTAGTATGGCTTCTAGGGAATAACATTAGCCACGACGAAACAGAGTTTCGAGATAAACTTGGGAAACACCGCGATCGCCATCAGCATTTTGCAGCAGAAACAGGGAGATGGCTGCGGTAATAAGGCGATGTTCATCCCAATCAGGATGTTTTTCTAAGTAGGTATTGAGAGATTGATGTAGCGTTTCGTCTCGATTTGTTGACTTAATAGCAGCTCGAAACGCTCGAAAATCGTATTTTGCATCCCGATTGTCAAAGCCAGCAGGCGATTGAGGAACTGTCGCAAGGGTGGGAGGTCTATCTTCATTCCACCTT